>JBFWSD010001269.1:0-2692 GCA_050248575.1 Gemmataceae bacterium | reverse complement strand
CCGGCCTGTCCGGCCTTTCTAAAGCAGGCCGCCCGCGCCGTCTGGGACCGCGTGCTCGATAGCGGCCGCCGCCTGGGATTCCGCAACGCCCAGGCCACGGTGCTGGCGCCGACCGGCACGATCAGCTTTCTGATGGACTGCGATACCACGGGCATCGAGCCCGACATCGCGCTGGTCAAGTACAAGCAACTGGCCGGCGGCGGCATGCTGAAGATCGTCAACCAGACGGTGCCCCTGGCGCTGACCACGCTGGGCTACGACCAGCCGCGCATCGAATCGATCCTGGCATACATCGATCGCGAAGACACGATCGAAGGCGCGCCGGAGCTTCAACCCGAGCACCTCTCGGTGTTCGATTGCGCGTTTCAACCGCGCAAGGGCACGCGTTCCATCGCCTGGCCCGCGCATGTGCGGATGATGGCAGCCGCGCAGCCGTTTTTGTCGGGCGCGATTTCCAAGACGGTCAACATGCCGCGCGAAACCACGCCGGCCGACATCGCCAACGCCTATATGGAAGGCTGGCGGCTGGGATTGAAGGCGCTGGCCGTGTATCGCGACGGCTCGAAGGAAAGCCAGCCGCTGTCGACCAGCACCGAGACCGACAAGGCGGCCGCCCGGCAACAGGCCGTGCCGCGCCGCGAGCGTTTGCCCGACACCCGCAAGAGCGTGACCCACAAGTTCAGCATCGCGGGGCACGAGGGTTACATCACCGTGGGCCTGTATGACGACGGCCGCCCAGGCGAGCTGTTCATCACCATGGCCAAGGAAGGCAGCACCATCGGCGGCTTGATGGATGCCTTCGGCACCGCGGTGTCGATGAGCCTGCAATACGGGGTGCCGCTGGAAGTGTACGTGAACAAGTTCTCGCACACGCGCTTCGAGCCGATGGGCCACACGAAGAATCCCGATATTCGCATTGCCAAGAGCATCGTGGACTACATCTTCCGCTGGCTGGGTATCGAGTTCCTGCCTGGCTATCGCGAGGCGATGCTGGGGCACCCGGCCGCGGACGAAGGACCTTCGCCGCCCACGGCGGAGGACGCGGAGGCAGAGCCCTCGCTCGCCGCCACGAAGGCCGGCGAGCCGACGGCCAGCCAAGGAGTAGGGAACGCGACCACTAAGAAAACGCCGCACACCAACGGCGCCGCGCCCAAGCCGGCCGGCAAGAAAACGCTGGCCGCCGACAACGCGGCCCTGCTGGAACGCGCCGGCGTGATGCAAGTCGACCTCAACGGCGGCAACTTCTCCAGCCGCACCGACCAGTTCGCCAGCTTCCAGACCGACGCTCCCAGTTGCGACAACTGCGGCGCGATCACCGTCCGCAATGGCAACTGCTACTTGTGCCACAATTGCGGCAACAGTATGGGTTGCTCGTAAAGGATTGCCGGGCCGGAGGCCCGCGAGCAACCCGCAACAACCAATCGGGCGCCGTTCGAGCAAGCCTCGGGCGGCGCCCGTTTTCGTTCGAGCCCGTCGGTGACCTTGAAACAGCTTTATTCACCGGCCACATAGAGGCCGGCTACAATACAAAGCCTCTTTTGAACGAATCCGGCGATCAGGGCATGAAACTCACCATTGACGGCGACGTCGAGCGACCGGCCACGCTGTCGTTCGAGGACCTGGAAGCTCTCGCCAGTGCCTATCAGGTGCACGACGTCAGCCGCATCGATCCCAAGCGCCAGGGAGATGCGGTTACGCTGGCCGGCCTGCTCGATCGCGTCGGCCCCAAGCCCGGGGCCAAGTATCTCACGCTGCACTCCTCCAGAGACGACTTTCACGCCAGCATACCGCTCGACGCGGTGCGCGAGCGGGCTATTCTCATCTACCGCCTTGGCGGCGCGCCGTTGCCCGTCTCGGCCGGCGGCCCGTTGCGGTTCTTTATTCCCGACTTCGCGGCCTGCCACACCAGCGAGATCGACGAGTGCGCTAACGTGAAGTTTGTCGACCGCATGGAGTTCTCCAGCCAGCCCGGCATCGACAACCGCCCGCACGATGCGCAAGAGCACGCCGAGTTGCACGAGCGCGAAGGGAAGTGAACGGTCAGCCCCCGGCTTTGCCGGGGGCTATGGTTGACCGCGCTCAACCCCACCACTCGAGCCGCATTCCCAGCCGGCTGATGAAAATGATCGCGCCCACGATTGCCGCTCCCTTGGCGGCGACCAGCACGGCGCCTGCCGCTGCGTCCAGCGCGTTGCGAACCTCTTCGCTGTGCTCCCGCGTGATTGCGCGGGCGAGTTGTTCCAGCGCCGTATTGAACAACTCCGCCGCCAGCACCGCGGCGATGCACATCACCAGCAGGCACCATTCCACCAGGCTCACTTGCAGCAGGAACCCGGCGACCAGCACGGCGGCGGCGGTCGCCAGGTGAATGGCAAAGTTGCCGCGCTGCGCGCCGATGCTCCACAACACGCCGCGCACCGCCCAACCAACCTTGCGGGTCCAGGAATGCCGTGGTGGCTGGCCGTTGGCTGCCATGCGCTTACTTTTTGGCCAGATCCTTGATGCGGATGTTGCGGAACTCGATCCGCGCGCCGTGGCCCAGGAACCCGATGTGCCCCTGCGTCCGCGCCAAGCCGGGATGCGGCTTGCCGTCGAGCGTGCCCGAGCGGCTGGCCTCGTCGATGTCCGCGTCGACAATCGTCACGCCGTTCAGAGTCACGGTGACTGGCCGGCCGTTGGCGATAATTTCCTC
>JBFWSD010001268.1:0-2692 GCA_050248575.1 Gemmataceae bacterium | reverse complement strand
GGTCGGCCTTGCCGTCGTTGTCGTCGTCAACCAGGATGCGGAGATAGCCCGCGCCGGCCACGGTAACGCGGCCGGCGGGGTCGAGGGTCATGCAGTAGATGTCGTTGGCGAGCTTGTCGGCGGCGACCTCGATGACCTCGAAGCCGTCGGGGACGCGCAGGCCGTGCTGGACGCTGTCGGCCCGGGCCAGCAGCGGCATCACGAAGAGGATCAGGAAGCAAGAGAAGCGTGCAGCCCGCATCAGGTCACCTTGTGAGATTTACTTGCGATTGACGTTGTCCTTGGGCGAAGGCTTGCCCTTGGGATTGGGGTTGTCCTGGCCCTTGAGCTTGTCCATGGCGCGCAGATCGGCGGAGGCAGCCTTCGTGTCCCCCTTCTTGTTATGCGCGAGGGCACGGTAGCCGTAGACTTCGGGATCGTCGGGCCGCTTCTTGATGTAGACGGTGAAGTCGTCGATGGCCTTGTCGTATTTTTCTTGCCCGAGGTAAGTGAGGCCGCGTTCGCGAAACACCGGCGTGAGCTCGGCGTCGAGCTTGAGGGCCTGGTTCAGGTCGGCCTCGGCCTTGGCATAGTCTTTCTTCTTGAGATGGGCAGTGCCGCGCACCCAGAAGATGTCGGCGATGCCGGGCTCGAGGCGAATGGCCTCGTCGCTGTGCTTGATGACGGTGTCCCAGTCGGATTGGCCCATGGCGTCGAGCGCCTTCTGGCGTTCGGCCGAACCGTCCTGTTTTGGTTTGCCGCAGCCCGCCGGGAGCAAGAGAATTGCGCTCATGGCGATCCGCAGCCAGCGCTGAAGAATCATGATTCCTCCAAAGCTACGGACAGGAAGACCAGGTTGAGGGTTCGTTGACTCAGATGTCAAAGCTGCCCGCGAACTCAGCAAAGCGCGGCGGGCTGCCTTCCGGAAACGCCGAGAGCGACACCGCCCACGCGCGCGGCACTTCGGGCAAGCTCCGCTTCACCTCGTCGCTGAACGAGGCGAAGCTCTTGCCTTCGGGCACGAGTAGCACGAAGAAGAGGAAGACCGGCCCGCGCATCGCTTGCAGGTCCTCGGCATGCTCGGCTACTTCTTTCGGGCCATGCAAGGTGAGGGCGAGCCACTTGCACTGGACCACATTAAGGTAGCGCAGCCCGGGCAGGCGGGCAATGCCCGCGCACAGACTCAGCAGATCGAGCGTCTTCAGGGTCACGCGTTGATCCGGGCTAGTTGCTCGTCGGTGGGAAACTCGTCGACCGACCAGCGCGGCGGGTAGCGCACGCCGGCCTGCATCAGGTGGCCCACCACTTCCTGTACGCGGTCCCAGTCGCCGCTGGCCACCACTTCCTTGCCTTCCTCGAAGAAGATCACCTTGTCGGTCAAGGGCAGCTCGGTGGGCACCCCCTTCGACCAGACCGAATAACTGAAAAGGGTACCGTCCTTCTGCTCGACCACCGAGAAGCTGGCCACGAAACGATCGATGTCGCGCTTCTCTTGCCAGGTCTCGAGCAGTTCCTTTTGCTCGGCATACTGGCTGGCCATGGTGTGCAGGTAGAGCATGCGAAACTTGCCGAAGTGCGGGTGGCCCGGCGCGGGCAGCCAGGTTACCCACTCGTCGCCGTCGAGGCGCACCGGAATGGCACTGATCGGCCGCGGCTCTTTCAGCGACTCTTCCGCCAGGGTGGCCATCAGGCCCAGCCCTTCTTCATCGTCGGCGCCGGTCACGAGCAGGCGATCGCGATTGGCGACAAGCGCGATCACTTCGCCCTTGACCTTGAAGCTGCGGATAAGATCGAGCATGAGCAGCCGGGAGGCATCGTAGTTGTCGCCGGTGGCCGAGGCATACAGGCAGTCGCCGATCGAGGCGAAGGCGAAATCGGTTTCTTCGAGGTTCGCGCGGGCCGCCTCCATGACCTCGTAGAACGACTGCCCCCAGCTCTCGAGATTGTCCTGGCTGATGCTGCGCATGGCCTCGGGCAGATCGAAGACCACGGTAGCCACCAGGTGATCGCCGACCAGCTGGTGCGGCATGATCTTGTCGTCGTCGACCTCCATCTGCAAGGAAGTGAATTCGAGGTAGCCCCGACTGCGGATGATGGGCCGCAGATCGGGACACACGTCCTCGAACTCTTCGGGCATGTCCTTGTAGACCGAGAGCAGCCCGCGGACGATGTGCTTGAGCCGGGCCGGCCTTTCTTTCCGCTTCTCCTTGCAATACTCGGCGTAGAAGTTGCCCAGGAAGGCGGTGCCCCCTTCCTTGTCGTCCGGGCCGCGAAACTGCAAGGTAAAGGCGTCGGGATCGTAATCGATGTGCCTGGTCTCGCCCGCGTTTTCCAGCGCCGCGATCAGCAGCCTGGCAAAGCGGTCGGGCTTCGGCGGGCCGAAAAGTTTGTCGAGTAGCCCCATGTCGGCGAGTCCACATAAAGTGAGTAGCTCGCTCGATTCTTTCGCTGGCGCCTGCATCCGGTCAAGGAAAAAAGGGGGCCTGCTGGTGCGCGGCGCCTCCACTACCACGGCACCATTACTGTTGTCCGTCACTGTCAGGGTAACGACGAATGCGCCGACGCTGACACCAGCGAAGGTGGTGGGCTAGTGCCGTTTTCAGCTGACAACTTTCGTGTCGCAAGCGGTGGTTTTCACGAGATTTAGGCGCAGCTGACAACGGGCGGTCAGAATAGAACATCTCCAGGGGTGGATTCGTGGTTTTTCGCCCCT
>JBFWSD010001267.1:0-2695 GCA_050248575.1 Gemmataceae bacterium | reverse complement strand
CAAGATCAGCCTGCCCACTTACCCCTTTGAACACGAGCGCTTCTGGGTTGACTCCGAGACCACTCAGGTTTCCGCAATTCCCGCCAAGTCGGCAACCATTGATAACTTGGCGTCAGGACGTCTTGAGTTGATGTGTCACCAGTTGCAGGCCAGCGGCATCATTGCTGAGCAAGAGGCACCACTCACGCAGCGCATTCTCGATGCTGTCTACCGGCAACACGAAGACGAGCAGGCAGCGGCCGCAGTGGAAAAGTGTGTCTACGAGGTCCAGTGGCGGCCTTTGGCAACACAGCCGGCGAGCGATGTTCAGGTGAAGCCGGGCTGCTGGTTGCTGCTGGCGGACAGTAGCGCGCTCGCAGATGGCCTGCGGCTCGAACTCGAAGGACTCGGTCAACGCTGTGACCTACTACATATATCAAACGTCGATCTCACAGCGCCACAACCCTTCTTGGAGAATCTGCGCGCACACACCGAACCCCTGGCAGGAGTGATACATCTGTGGAGCTTGGATCTGCCAGCGTTCGATGCGGATGCCTCCTTGCCCGTCATGGCGCCAACGACTCTGTGGAGCGTGACCGCGCTGGTGCAAGCGCTAACGAAGCTAGGGAAGTCTGCCCCGATCCATCTGGTCACGCGTGCTGCCGTCGCGGTGCGGGCGGGCGACGCGGTGGATCCGGTGCAAACGCCGCTCTGGGGGCTTGGCAAAGTCTTGCGCCTCGAGATGCCGCTGTTTGGGGGAAACATCGTCGATTTGCCCGCTGACTTCGCTGCCACGAAACCAGAAGTCTCCCGGCTTGTAGCACAGCTGCTGTCGAGTGCTAGCGAAGATCAGGTAGCGCTGCGAGACGAAAAATGGTACGTACCACGACTGCTTCGTTCTGAGCCGACCAACGATGCGTTGCCAGTGCAACCACAAGCCAGCTATCTGATCACCGGCGGGCTGGGAGCACTCGGCTTGCAGGTGGCCGGCTGGCTGGCTCGACGAGGTGCTCGCAATCTCGTGCTGATCGGTCGGCGGGTTCCTTCAGAGCAGGCTGCCGCCGTCATCCAACAACTGCAGGAGAAATGGCATTGCCGTGTCCAGGTTGCGCAGGTCGACTTGAAAGAAGCGGACCAGGTCGCCAGGCTGCTGGCAGAACTGGCAGATCAGATGCCGCCCGTGAAGGGGCTGATCCATGCGGCGGGCATTGGCAATCAAACTGCCATCAGCAGTTTGTCGCCGACGGAACTGGAGCAGACTCTCGCCGCCAAGGTGCAGGGTGCCTGGAATCTGCACCGTTTCACGCAACATGTCGAGCTCGACTTCTTCATCAGTTTTTCGTCGATCGCATCCATCTGGGGTGGGCGCGGGCAGGGCGCCTACGCTGCGGCCAACGCGTTCTTGGATGGTCTGGCGCACCTGCAATGCAGTCAGGGCCGACCCGGCCTCAGTCTGAACTGGGGCCCCTGGTCGGGCGGCGGCATGGCCGATGGCGCTGCGCAGGAATGGCTGGCACAAAACGGAGTGCGCACGCTGACGCCAGCCCGTGCTCTGGCTGCCCTCGATCACGCCGGTCCATCGGCAACTCAGCGCGTGGTCGCGGACGTGGACTGGCCGCTCTTTCTGGCGATCTATCAGGCACGCGGGGAGCGTCCGTTTCTTCGCGAAATACAGGCAAAAACCAACTCTACCTTCTCCACTTCAAGTAACGCTGTCCTGGGTACATTGCTGGCGTCGAGCCCCGCCGGGCAACATCGGCGGCTCATTCAGGAACGCTTGCAGCAAGTCGCCGGACAGGTCATGCGACTTCCATCAGAACAGGTGGATCCGCGTCTGGGCTTCTTCGAGATGGGCATGGATTCTCAGATGGCCGTGGAGTTGCGTCGGCGACTGGAAGCGGACCTCGGGCGTGCGTTGCCGGCAACACTGGCGTTCGACCGGCCCCGCATCGTGGACCTGGTCGATTTCATCCTGGCCGATGACGAGCAGCATACTGATGGCAAGATGTCCCGGTCCACCGGACCGAGCACCTTGATCCAGCCAGGGCAGCACGAAACTGAACGCGCTGCATCTTCGCCAGCCACCACTGGCGAGGCGATTGCCATCGTCGGGCTGGCATGCCGGATGCCCGGCGCGGGCAATCCCGCGGCCTACTGGAAGCTCCTTCACGACGGAGTCGACGCTATTCGCGAGGTGCCCCCCAGCCGCTGGGACATCGACGCTTATTTCGATCCCGATCCCGATGCACCGGGCAAGATGTACTGCCGCCACGGTGGCTTTCTCGAGGATATTGATGGCTTCGATCCGCACTTCTTCGGAATCGCGCCGCGCGAAGCCATCGCCATGGACCCGCAGCAACGTCTGCTCCTCGAACTGGCCTGGGAAGCCCTCGAGCATGCCGGGCTGCTGGCACCGACACGCCTCGAACGCAGTCGCACAGGAGTGTTCGTCGGCGTCGGCGCCAATGAATATGCAAGCCTGGCGACCAGCAATCCGGCGGCGATTGGTCCTTACTTCGGTACAGGCAATGCGCTCAATGTTATCGCGGGGCGAGTGGCCTATGTGCTCGGTCTGGAAGGCCCGGCACTAGTGGTGGATACTGCCTGCAGTTCGTCGCTGGTTGCGGTGCACCAGGCTTGCCAGGCGTTACGCGCGGGCGAATGCGATTTGGCACTGGCGGGTGGCGTTAACCTGATGCTCAACCCCGCGGGAATG
>JBFWSD010001266.1:0-2696 GCA_050248575.1 Gemmataceae bacterium | reverse complement strand
ATGCGGGTAGCGGGCCGATAGCCAAGCACCGCGTAGGCATGATGGCGGCCCATCCCGGGAGGCGCCGTGCCTCCGGCCGAGCAACACACCAGGCGACGATGCTTCTGTGCGGTTTCCAGCGCGCGGGCGACCCGCTCGGCCAGTCCGCGCTTGTCCTTCTCCTTGGCAAACTCGATCATCTCGACGCGCTGGCCCGTGAACATGTGGATGGCTGCCGTGGTATGCCCGCCATGACCGATGGCGTCGACTGCATCTTGCCCGACCGTGGGGGCAACCTTACGTTCCGCCAGCAGGCCGTAGCCCTTCTCGAAGTAAGCCCCCCATAATCCTTGGTTCAACGCGCGCGACCCGAGGGCAATTTCCGCATCCGTCACGCGCGGCACGCGCACCGCCGCGCTGACCGGAAACTTCAACTCGCACGCACCGTCCTGCAGCGGGCGGAGCATGCGCCGCACCGCCAGCGGATCACGGGCCACGGTCGCGCCCAGCGTTGCCAGGAAGTAACAATCCCCCTCGTGTCCCTGATGAAAATCGTCGAGACTGGGCGCCCCATTCTCATACACGCCGCGGCGTGCTTCGTTGATGAGACGCAGGTTCGCCTCGTACTCGTGGGGCAGCGTCGGCACCTTGGGCGGGGGCTGATAGTCGATCAGCCCTGCTGCGTCCGTGGGGGCAAGGGGCTGCTTGGTGAATCGCTGCAGCTGATGAATCGCTGCCACCGCTGCCGCTTCCTCGCCGAGCACATGCGGGTTCTTCACTTGCTGCAAGATCTCGACCGCATTCACGAAGCCATCGCGATTCGTATCCCAGCGGGCAAAGCACGCTCGCACCACCTCGGCAAAGGTGCGGGGCCGCTCCGGCTTCTCCCCACGCGGTTTCTCCTCACGCGGTTTCTCCTCACGCGGCTTCTCTGGCCGAGGGTCGGGCTGCGGCGGTTCCGGCGGTGGCAGCGCGGGCTGCACCGTCACGGCTCCATCGTTCTCGTTCACCGCTTCAGGCCGGGCGGCGCTGGCATCACTTGGTGCCTGCTGCGCGCACGAGCTCAGCCCCATCGCCAGAAGCGCGGCCCCCAGGCAAAACCATCGTTTCATCGTGCACCTCGTTATTGATCAAATCGATCCCAGTGTAGATCACGATTTCGAGAAGTGATGGTCCCGCCGCGAGGTGGGCAGACAAAATCTTCAATTCCAGGTGATCACACGGCCTTTGCCGCGACTTACTCTACAGAAGGCCTTTCACCCTCGAGGGAATGAGCCGTGAACGACTGGACACAGATCATTCGCGATCACGAGAAGACCGTCTTCGGCACTGCCTGGCGGATCCTGGGCCACGTCCAGGATACGGAGGACGTTGTCCAGGAGGTCTATCTCTCGGCCCATCGTCTGTACCGGACCGAGAAGGTCCACCACTGGGGGGCGCTCTTACGCAAGCTGGCAACCTGCCGGGCCCTGGACAGGCTGCGCCGGCGGCGGCACACCTTGCCCCTCGATGGTTCCGAGCCCGCCGGCCCTGCCGACGGGCCGGAAGAAGCTTTGCTCGAGCAAGAGCTGCTCGACCGCCTCAGGCACGCGGTCGGCCAGCTACAGGGCCGCGAGGCCGAGGTCTTCTGTCTGCATTACTTCGAACAGCTGCCTGGCGACCAGATTGCCGACGTGCTCGAAACGTCCCGCGGCGCCGTGGCCAACGCGCTTTACAAGGCCCGCAGCCGACTTGAAACCTTGTTCACAAGCCAATGGAGATAGACATGCACGACGAACACAACCCCGACCTGGAAGGCAACGCCCTGCCCGACGATATGCAGCGGGCCGTGGAACTGGTCCGGCATTCCCCCTTGCCCGAGGAGGCCCGCCAGCGTGCCCGTGAAAAAGCGGTGGCACTCGACAGTGGGCCGGCAACCCGCCCGCTACGCCCGTCCAGTTCCAGCGGCAGACGACTTGGCCTGGTGGTCGGCTTGACCGCCGCGGCCGCCATCATGGCCGCTGTCAGCCTGTCCATGATTGGCTCAAACGCCACTTCCACGTTCAACTCAGTTGGCGACGCGATCAACCAAACACCAACTGGGAAACTGCACCTTGAAACAGGCGAACGTCGAGTCGCCCTGTATGATGACGGATTGTCTCGCGTCGAAGAGGTCACCGTTGACCCCAGCGCGCCGCAACAGGATAGCAATATCGCCGTCAACACGATCGTGCCCGGCCCCGTCCCCATGAAGGGTCCGCACCCAGGTCTCGTCGTGGGAGGTGAAGGGCAGCAGCCCCCCTTCGCGAATCCGGCAGCGCCCGATGAGCCCCACAACACCGAGGCCTACGACCGCATCGTCGACAACGCCTTCCGGCTGGTCAGCCGCGATCCGCTGTCGACCTTCTCGGTCGACGTCGACACGGCCTCCTACAGCAACCTGCGCCGCTTCCTCAACGACGGGCAGCTGCCCCCCAAGGACGCCGTCCGCATCGAGGAGATGATCAACTACTTCAAGTACGACTATCCCGATCCCAAGGGCGAAGCCCCGGTCTCCATCAACACCGAGCTGACCGATTGCCCGTGGAAGCCGGCACATCGCCTGCTCCGTATCGGCCTGCAGGGCAAGCGGATCGACCCGCAGCAGTTGCCCGCCCGCAACCTGGTCTTCCTGCTCGACGTGTCGGGCTCGATGAGCGCCAGCAACAAGCTGCCCCTCGTCAAGCAGTCGATGAAGC
>JBFWSD010001265.1:0-2703 GCA_050248575.1 Gemmataceae bacterium | reverse complement strand
CTTGCCGCAGCCTTTCCAGATCGCGCTTGAAATAGCTGCCGTTCTGCGTGCGGCGCAGCGATGAGGCGGCCACTTGCTGCCAGATCGCGGCCAGCCGTAGCGGCCAGTCGAGCCCATCGGTCTGCTGTACGCTGCCCACCGTTTCCGTGACCACCGGGCAGGCGGGCAGCTCCAGCTCCGTGCTATTCAGACGCGAAGCGACCTCGGGATGGGCAAAGACAAACAGGTCGGCGCCGCTGCCGGCGCCGAGCCATTGCTCGAACGATTTGATCTTGCCGCGGCCCGCCAGTTCGGGATAGAGGAGCCCCGATTCCAGCAGATCGAGGACGGGCCGCAAATCGCTGTCGGGATCGAGCAGGTAGAGGAGTTCGATCAAGCGGCCCAGCTTCCAGCGGGGCTGCCCGGACTGGCCCACGAGGGCAAGCAAGCGGCGGCTGCCCGGCTCGAGCGCACGCAGGCGACGATCGATCACCGCCACGTTTTCAAGGGTGCTCAGGCAACGCTCGATCAGCTCCTCGGCGGGCCACTGGCTGCGCGGCTTGAAGAGCTTGTCCGAGACGGCCCGCAGCAAGGCGATGTCGTAATGGCCGAGCGCCTGCCGGACCCGTTCGCCCCACAGGGTCGGTTCGCGCGGCGAGACGGGACCGGTCCGGTCAGAAATCTTCAAGCCGGTTTCGTCCCGAAGCCGGTTGGTGGTCGTAGGCCGGTCCAGAGAATTCACTACTGAATCACCTGCGGCGTGTGCCCCATCTTTTGCAACTCTTGCACGACGGCGTCGGCGCGGCCCGGGCGAATGAGCAGCACGCTCTCAGTGAGTCGGCCCACCAGCTCTTGGGCGAGTTTCTTGCGTGCCAGCAATTCCTCGGCCAGCACCGCGTCCTCGGTATGCACCAGGCAGACGCGGCGGTGCAGCTTGACGGGGATGCGCGCTGCGGCCGCCCGTACGGGATCCATCGCCATTCTCCTCCTCGATGGGCTCCCACCAGTTTACGCGAGTCGGCAAATCCTGACCAGACGAACCGCCCGGGCGGGCCACTGCTAGCGGTCCTTGGGCCCGTCGGGCCAGGTTTGTTTGAGCACGTCCAAGGTGGGTTTTTTCTCGACGATGGTGCAATCGTCGATGACGATCTCACCGCCATCCGCAGATATACAGGTGCCGCGCACGACGAGGCCCGATTTCGGTTTGACCCGCTTCAGTTCGGACCCCCAGGCCCGCCCGAACTTGCAGGCAACTCGTCCCGGTTTTTGACCGAATTGCGAATCAGTGTCCTGGAGGTAAATGGTCGTACCATCCAGCTTCTCGAACTCGCCAAATACCGTGACCGTCTTGCCCAGATAGCGGGCTTCGGCGGCCTTGCGGTCTGTGCGGAATTCCTTGATCATGTCCACGGCTTCCACCAGGGGCCCTAACCGGCGCGCGTGGTCCTGGCTGCTGCCCACCAGAGCTCCAACAGCAAGAATGGCCATCAAGAACAGAAAGAAGAGCACACCCATGCCGAACATGCCGCCGATGAGCATGGCCAGGCCGCGCCGTTCCCAGACCGGGATCAGTTCGTTGGCACGCTTTTCGAGCGGGGCGCAGTCTGCCGGGCTCGGCTCCGCGGTTTGGCCGCACTTCAGACAATGGACCTGGTACTCGCGTTTGGCGATGTACGTGAACTTCCAGTACAGGCCGTGATTGGCATAGTTCAAGACGGCCGCATGTGGCGTCTCCGCGTGGCAGCGCGGGCAGAGCATCGGCCCGATCTCGCCAAGATCCAACTTCTTGTAGACCGTGGTGATCAGGACCATCGTGCCTTCTCGTGAGCGTCGAAGTGGGAAGCGTCAATTCGTGGAGGCGTCACCCGGCCCCTCGGTCCGACCCAGGTCTCCCGGGCCCGGATGGCGGGCCCCGGACGGGCTGATGGCGTTGTTGTTGCCCAGGTTGTGCAACACGGAATTGGCCGGCTTGCCGTCCGCCACCGCGGCGCGGCTGTCCTTCAAGAGCTGGTCGATCTCTTCGCGCTGCAATTCTTCGCGTTGCAGCAAGGCCTCGGCCAGGAGGTCGAGCTCGTGCCGATGCGTCTCGAGCAGCGAGTAGGCGCGTTCCTCGGCCTGGCGAAGGAGCCTCTGCACCTCTTCGTCGATCATGGCGGCGGTCGCCTCGGAGAAATCGCGCGGTTCCTGGATTTCCTTGCCCAGGAAAACATGCTCCTCGCCGATGCGGAAAGACACCGGCCCCAGCCGTTCGCTCATGCCCCAGTGGGTGACCATGTAGCGGGCGCGGCGGGTGGCCTGCTTGAGGTCGCCCTCGGCGCCAGCGAACAGCTGCCCGTAGATCAGCCGCTCAGCGGCCCGGCCGCCCATCGTGCAAGCCAACTCCTGCTCGAAGTACGATAGCCCGTAGTGCATCCGTTCCTCATCGAAGCCGAAGAAGGTAACGCCGCCGGCCCGGCCGCGCGGCACGATCGTCACTCTCTGTGGCGCCTCGACTTCTGGCTGCACCCACGCCACCAGGGCGTGGCCCGCTTCGTGGTAGGCGATTTGCTTCTTGGTTTCTTCGGTCAGGACTTCCTCGCGCTTGGGCCCCATGAGCACGCGGTCGGCAGCGCGATCGAAGTCGAAGCGGTCGATCTTGCCCTTGCCGTCGCGGGTGGCAAGCAGGGCCGCCTCGTTCGTCAGGTTGCGCAGGTCGGCCCCGGTCATGCCGATCATCTTGCGGGC
>JBFWSD010001264.1:0-2704 GCA_050248575.1 Gemmataceae bacterium | reverse complement strand
ACCAAAATCTGAAATCTGCACTCCTGGCTCAGACTTCGTCCTCGAAGTCATGCAAGAGCTCGCGGTAACGTGGGTCGGTGCGAATGGAGTCGAGATCGTGATCCTCGCGCATGAAGCGGAAGTCGCGATAGCCGAGCTCGACGGCCTGGCGCAGGACCGTGAGGGCCTGGTCGGGCCGATTGGTCAGCGCGTAGCTGCAAGCCAGGTTGTAGTGAGAAAGCGGGTCGTGCGGGCGCAGGTCGACCAGGCGCTTGTCGACCTGGAGGCCTTGCTGGTAACGGCCCTTCAGGGTGAGGTTGTTGCCCATCACGCGCAGGACATCAACGTAGTCGGGGTTGTTCTCGAGGATGCCGTTGAAGAAGTCGAGCTCGAAATCGAGCTGGCTCTGTTCAGAGAGCCGTTTCACCGAGCTGGCAGAAGGAGAAGAAGAGGAACCTTTGCCGAAGTGTTCGCTCGCATGAGCCATGAGCTAATCCTCTGCGGCATGATCGGGAAGTGGGAGGCGGCAACGTTGCGCGAACCTTACCCAAGTCTTCCCGTCTGGATTATAACGCGGGGGCCAGGAAGTGCAAACGGCGACTGGACTTGCTCGCCACTTTCCCGCACTCGAGCAGAGGTCGTACGGACATGCTCGGCGCATCCGGCACAGACGGCCCCGAATGCTCCCCTTGCGAACGCATCCTATCCCGAGTTCAAGGAGGCGCGATGGCAGCGGTTTTCCCGGTAGTTTTTCCCAAACCTCACGTCTACAATGAACGCGGAAAGGAGGTCACGAGGCGGACAGTGGCTCTCGATATCCACCGTGAAGAACTGACCGTCCATCGCGAACGCGCCGTCCTGGTGAGCGTCGCCCTGCCCGACCGTCCCTGGCTGGAAGAAGAAGACCCGCTCGCCGAGCTGCGCGGGCTGGCCGAATCCGCCGGGGCCATGATCGTCGGCTCCCTCCTGCAAAAACGCCGCGACATCATCCCTGCCACCTACGTCGGCAAGGGCAAGCTCGCCGAGCTGCAAGACGCCGTCAAGGAACACGACGCCGACGTCGTCATCTTCGATAACGACTTGTCGCCGGCCCAGGTGCGCAACCTCGAAAAAGCCACCAGCGTCAAGGTGCTCGACCGCAGCGAGCTCATCCTGGACATCTTTGCCACGCGGGCTCGCAGCGTGGAAGCCCGCTTGCAAGTGGAGCTGGCGCAGCTGGAATACTCGCTGCCCAGACTGCGCAAGATGTGGACCCACCTGTCGCGCTATCGCGGCGGCATCGGGCTGCGCGGCCCGGGCGAAACGCAGCTGGAAGAAGACCGCCGCCTCGTCGGCGAACGCATCCGCGACCTCAAGCAGAAACTCGGCGTCGTCCAGCAACGCAAGGAGCGCGAAGTCCGCAGCCGCAGCGAAGAATACACCGTCTCGCTGGTGGGCTACACCAACGCGGGCAAGTCCACCCTGATGAACGCCCTGACCGGGGCCACCGTTCACGTCGAGGACAAGCTCTTCTCGACGCTCGACACGCGCACCCGCCAATGGCATCTGAAGGATTGGGGCCGCATCCTCCTCAGCGATACGGTCGGTTTCATCCGCGACCTGCCCCACCATCTGATCGCCTCCTTCAAGGCGACCCTCGAAGAGACCCGGCGGGCCAAGCTCCTCTTGCACGTGGTCGACGCTTCCAGCCGCGCCGCCGAGGAACACATCCGCGCGGTCAAGAAAGTGCTGGAGGAGCTCGGCTGCGGCGGCATGCCCACCCTGCTCGTCCTCAACAAGGTGGATCGGCTGCCCGACCGTTCCTATCTCGACATCTTGCTGCGGCATCACGACCGGGCCGTCGCCGTCAGCGCTGCCAGCGAGCAAGGACTCGACGAGCTGCGCGAGGCCGTCATCGAAGCGCTCAGCTCCGACTTCGCCGACGCGGAAGTCGAGACCTCGGCGGCCAACGGCAAGGTGCTGGCCTACCTCGCCTCGCATGCCGAGATCTACCGCCAGAACTTCCACGACGACCAGATCACCTTGCGCTGCTACCTGCCCAAGCACTTGCTGCACCACATCCAGGGCCCGGACGTGAAGGTGCGTTTCCTCGATCGCAACGGCGTCGTACAAAAGGAAGCGGTGGAGGAGTAAGCCTGCGAAATAGATCACGGTCGTGCCGACGGCCCGGTGCATGCGGCGTCGGGCGTCGCGACTAACTTGAACACCTGTCCTGTTGAGAGGAGCACTTCATGTCCGGGCATCATCCTACGCGGCGGCAGCTATTCCAGGGTCTTGCCGGCGGCGCCGCTCTTGCCGCCGGACTCGAAGCACGGGCCGCCGAGCCCGTGGCCACCAACCAGCGCGTCAAGCAATCGATCGTCCAGTGGTGCTATGCCAAGGGGCGCACCAAGTTCGGCATGGACCTGGAAGCGATGTGCCTGCTCGCCAAGAAGCTGGGCTGCCCGAGCATCGAGCTGGCCAAGCCGGAAGACTGGGCCACGCTCAAGAAGCACGGCCTGGTCTGCGCCATCGCGGGCAGCCACGGCTTCGAGAAAGGCATGAACAACCCGGCCTACCACGATATGTGCATCGACAAGATGTCGAAATCGATCGAGCTCTGTGCCGACGCGAAGTTTCCGAGCGTGATCACCTTCACCGGCTTCCGCGAGAACATCGCCGACGACGACGGGGTCAAGAACTGCGTGGCGGGCTACAAGAAGATCATCGGCCTCGCCGAGAAGAA
>JBFWSD010001263.1:0-2705 GCA_050248575.1 Gemmataceae bacterium | reverse complement strand
TCCACCTCGCCCACGCGCAACTGAACGGTCGGGTTGGTTTGCGGATTGTCGATGAGCGGCACCGATTCGAAGGGGGGCACAATGCGGCTGATGCGATCCTGAACGTAAAGGCTCTTCTGCTGGTGCAAGGCGGCCGGCACCAGATCGCTCCAGGCATGACGGATCAGCTGGGCAGCCTGATGGATGCTGGCCTGGGCGCGGGCCGCATCCGAACTGCCCGCCGTCGCCAACTTGCTGCGCAGTTCGTCGATCGCTTCCTTCGGCAGATCGGCAAATGGAAACAGGGCCGTGAGCGCCTTGCCGCGCAACAGCGCCCGCTGACGCTGCAACTCTTCATAGCGCTCTTGCTGCCTGTCAAAATCGACCAGCATCGGCGTCAGCTGTCGACTGCTATCGTCTTCCGCATCGCGATCGAGCACCTGCTGGGCCAGCCGCCGCGTCAAGCCAAGCCGGGCTTCCCACAAGGCCTTGCGATCATCGGCACGCAGAAACGGAGTATTGAGCGCGGTCTCGGCCAGCCGGGCCACCGCCGGCGTCGCCTGCGGATCGTTGCACTGACGGATGAGGGCAGCCAGATGATCGGCCTCGAACGCCCAGCGCAGCCTATCCACATGCTGCTGCAACGCTGTCGTCCTCTGGCGGAACAGCTCCCCCTGTTGCCGCAATGCTTCTGTGGACGTGAGCGCTTTGGCCGGCGGGTTCGCCAGCAAGGCATCCACCTGCCCCAGCGCCGTGAGCGCATCGTCCCAGTTCGACTGCAAGCTGGGATCGGTCACCAGGATCTCGATGTAACGAAACAGGAAATCGAAAGCAGGATCGCGCGCCTCCTGGGCTTGCCGGACTGTGGCTTCGTGGGCCCCGGCCAGATCGTAAAGATCATTGGCGCGAGCAAAGCGCGCATCGGCCAGCGCGTCGGGAGCGTAGCCCGGCGAAAACAGAACCACCTCCGCATCGTAGCGCATCTGCATGGCTTCGGCCAGCACGCCGCTGGTCCACGGGAAGACGCGTGCATCCACCACGGCGTTCTCCCCTTTTTGCACCACGTCGAGAGCCAGACGCACCGTGGCCTGCGGGAACTGCTCGTCGCCGGTCTTGGCCGCCAGCACCACGAGACGATGCAGGAACTCGGTCTCGATGTAGGCGGGCTGCGTCGAAAACTGGCCGCGAATGTCATCGAGGAACCGCAGCAACGGGGCCGTCGGATTGGCCTCCACGTTGGCGACGTCAAAGACGGCCCAGGCGACCTGGAAGGCGGTGGCTTTCTTGTATTTGGTGACGAAGCCCTGGATCGCCTTGTCGCGCGCCATCTGCGCCTCGGGCGGCTTGAGTGTCGGCATCTGCTGGACCAGCTTGGTCCAGATATCTTGCAGGTCCTGCGTGATGGCCGGATCGGGCTTGGCACCGAGGAACTGGGCTAGGGCCAGCGAACGAGGCTGCGGATAGGGCAACAGGTTGCGCGCCTGGTCGCGCAAGGCCGTGAAGCGGCCCATCGATTCGGTCAGATCGTTCTTGACCCGCTCCGCGTCGACGCCGCCCCGCCACTGCTGCTCGGCGCGGAGCAGCTTGGCGACCAGCTCATTCATGATGCGCGGATCGAGGCCGTTGAGATGCTCGGTTTCCCACTGATCGCGGACCTTCCAGGCCGCGAGCAGCCAGTCGGGATAGGCGGGCTGAGCGGGCATCTCCACGTAGGGCAACGCCACGCCGTGCTCGAGCGCCACAATCGGAAAGTCCGGCCCCGAGCCAAGCAACGTTGGCGTTTGCCGCGAATCGCGAACGATGCTGGCCCAGCGATCGACGCGGCGCTTGAGAAACTCGTGGATCTCGCTCACAAAGACGCGGCCATCTTCGTTGCGATCGAGGTCGTAGCCTTCGGCATAGCCGCGCAGCGCTTCTTCGAAATAGTAATTGAAGGCCGAACGGCCCATCGCCTCGGAGGCAAAAGAAACCTGCCCGGGCGCGCAGGAGGTGAGGATCAGGCCCAGCCGCGCCGGATCCAGGCCGTCTTCGCGCATCTTCGCCTGCATCCGCTGGATCTCGCCCGGCACCAGCGAAGAGGCGTCGTCCTCCAGCACTCCCAGCCGCACGCTGGCGATCGGTTTCAATGTATCGAGCACCAGCAACTTGCGGCGGCAAGGACAATCCCGGATGTACTCGAGGATCGTCTCCATCGGAATCCAGGTCTGCCGGTTGTCGGGTATGACGTCGGCAGGGAAGAGATAAAGGCGGCCATCGGGACCGGCGCAGGAGAACGCCGACAGATAGACGAGCACGGAATCATCGGGGTCGCGCTGTCTCAGCCCGGCCAGGTCTTGCAAGAAGAGATGACGCTCCTGACTGGAAAAGGAATTCTGGTCGATGCGCGGAAAGTAGTCGTTGGCGGTGAGCGCCTGGCGGTCGGGATCCCCCTCGGCGTTGACCGGCAAGAGGGGCGACTCGTATTCCGTGATGAACAGGGGCACGAAATACGGGGGCACCACGGGCTGGACCCAGGTGATCATGCCGGCGAAGATGCCGGCCAGCCCGAGCATGAGTGCGATGATCGTGTAGATGCGGCGGCCGCGCGTGCGCACCTTCCGCGTCGCGTACTTCTCGACCTCCTGGTCGCGATAGACGTCCAGCTTGCGCCAGCGCCGCTCCAGTACGGTGGCGACCTGTGCCCCCTGGTCTCCTTCCTTGGGGGCATCCGCTGCGGGTGTTTCCTG
>JBFWSD010001262.1:0-2707 GCA_050248575.1 Gemmataceae bacterium | reverse complement strand
TCCACGCTCGGGCCGTCAAGCTCCCCCAGGAACTTGTCGACGAGATTGCACGGGACACCACGCGGGCCCAGCAAGTGTGGCAGGAAGCCCGCGCCAAGAGCGACTTCCCCTCGTTCCAGCCCTGGCTCGAGAAGATCGTGGGCCTCAAACAGAAGGAAGCCGACGCCATCGGCTACAAGCAGGTTCGCTACGATGCCTTGCTCGACGAGTTCGAGCCCGGGGCGACCACCGCCGAGATAAAATCCACCTTCGCCGAGCTACGCAAGGACCTGGTGCCGCTGGTGGCCGCCATCACGGGTTCGGGCAAGCATCCGAATCGCGATATCTTGGCCCGCAACTATTCGGTCGAGCGGCAGGAAATATTCAGCCAGGCCGCGGCGGCGGCCATCGGGTTCGATTTCGAGTCGGGCCGCCTCGACGTCACCACGCATCCTTTCTGTTCGGGGATCGGCCCGGGCGATGTCCGATTGACCACACGCTACAACCCGCGTTTCTTCAATGAAGCCTTCTTCGGCACCCTGCACGAAGCGGGCCACGGCATCTACGACCAAGGACTCGAGCACGAACACTTTGGCACTCCCGTGGGCAGCTTCTGCTCGCTGGGCATTCACGAATCGCAATCGCGGATGTGGGAGAACTTCGTGGGCCGCGGCCGCCCCTTCTGGGAACACTTCTACCCGCGGGCGCGGCAGACCTTCCTCAACACGCTCGACGACGTGAAGCTCGACGATTTCTACTTCGCGGTGAACGACGTGCAGCCCTCGTTCATCCGCGTCGAGGCGGATGAAGCCACCTACAACCTGCACATCATCCTCCGCTTCGAGATGGAGCAGGCCATCCTGCACGGCGACATCAAGCCGGCCGACGTGCCCGGGGCCTGGAACGCCAAGTTCAAGGAAGCCTTCAACCTCACGCCCCCCGACGACAAGCTGGGCTGCCTGCAAGACGTCCACTGGAGCTTCGGCGGCATCGGCTATTTCCCCACCTACACGCTGGGCAACATGTACGCGGCCCAGTTCATGGAGCAAGCGCGTGCCGACCTGGGCGATCTCGATGGCGATTTCCGCAAAGGGGAGTTTGCCCGCCTCAAGGGCTGGCTCAACGACAAGATCCACAAGCCCGGCATGAAGTGGCGCGCCGGGGAACTGTGCCAGCGCGTCACGTTCAAGCCGCTCAGCCACAAGCCGCTGATCGAGTACATGAAGAAGAAGTACGGCCCGCTGTACGGGATCTAGCCGTCAGATTCCGTCAGCATCGCCGCTGTCGTGACCGTCGGTGATCTCGGTGACGGTGAAGCGGCAGCGACACCGTTTGAACATGCGGAGGTGATTGCCCTTGTCGCAGCGGGGCAGGCAGTGCAGCTCGTCCATCAGCGAGCGCATCAGAAAGACGCCGCGGCCCCCGATGCGCAGCTCGGCGGGGTCGAGGTGGGGCACCGAGGACACGTCGAACGGCTCTCCTTCATCCGAGAGCACGATCTCGACGCCGTCTTCGCGAAAGGAACACTGGATTTGCAGGGAGGCCTGCGGGCAATGACGGTGCGCGTGGCGGATGATGTTCTGCACAGCCTCGCCCGTTGCCAGCACCACGGCGTGGGTGGCATCGGGATCGAGTTCCCCGACCTCGCAAACCGCCTCGAGGTACACGTGAACGAGCGGCATCAGACGCAGATTGCTGGGTATGGTCAGCGTCAACGGAGGGCTGTCCCCCATGCCGTTCCTCCCGACGAACCGATGCGACGCAACGCGTGATCAGATCACTCCATCTTCTGGAGTATAGACGCAGGTGGTTGTCTCAGCAAGCGTCCCCGCGCCGCAGCGCGTTGACGTGCAGGTGGGCCTGCCGCGTCGGTTCGGGCAGGCGATATTTGCCACAACTGTCCAGCACGGCCCGCACGGCCCCGGGCAGGTCGATCCGATGCCCCACCGAGATATACAGTGGCTTGATGCCGTTCTTGGTGCGGAGCACGCTGCCGATCACTTCCTTGTTGTCGAGCAGGGGCGCGAGCGAACCGGCCCGCTGGCCGGGCTCGCGATGCGTGCCGATCAACCGGGTCTTGGCACAGCCCAGGCAGGGGCGTTCCAGCCACAGCCCGACGTGGCAGGCGAGACCGAAGCGGCGCGGATGCGCGTAGCCCTGCCCGTCGAACATGACCACGTCGGGTTCCGCCTTGAGCTTGCGGAACGCCTCGAGCAGCACAGGCGCCTCGCGGAACGAAAGCAGCCCGGGCACGTAGGGAAACGGGCTATCCGCAACCGCCGACGCTTTCTCGACTACCTCGAGCTCGGGTAAGCGGATCACGACCACGCCGGCATAAAAGCGATTACCGAAGCGTTCGTAAGAGACGTCGGCCCCGGCCACCAGGCGGCAGTCGGTCAAGGAGACGCTTGCATCGACGCGGCCCGCCAGCTCGCGCTGCAGGGCCACGGCGTCTTTCGGTGTGAGGTCCCAGGAATGAAGTTTGGCGATACGCATGAGGTTTCAGGCCGGAGCCATGCGGAGTTCAAAGCCGGGCAGCAACTACGTGGTCAGCAGCGCACCGGCTTCGGGCGACGTTTTTCGCCAGCTCTTGCCGTGACGGCGGTGCACCAGCAAGGTCGGGTCGGCAGGAGCCCGGCGGCCATCCACGATCCAGTATTCCTTGATCGAGGCCACTGTTGATTGCGGTGGTCATGATGGCGTTCCCGCGTGCAAATCTACCTACCCG
>JBFWSD010001261.1:0-2711 GCA_050248575.1 Gemmataceae bacterium | reverse complement strand
GACTGGATGAAGCCCTTGGCGTGCTCCAGCCCGTGCAGGCATAGGTCCTGCTCCTTCTTGGAGCCCATCACCGACACGTACACTTTGGCGTGCTGCAGGTCGCCCGAGACCTCCGCGCGCGTCACGGTCACCCCTTTCACGCGCGGGTCGCGGATCTCGAAGAGGATGGTCTCGCTGGCAACCTCGCGAACCACCTCGGCGACGCGGGCCAGTCGATGCGTTTTCATCCTCTTCTCCTCCCTGCGGCTAAATCACCTCGAGCTGATGCTCGAGGAACTCGGCCACCGGATGGCGGCGCAGCATCTCGGTGATCTGCTCCAGCGTGGTCCGCACCGCATAGGCTTCGCGGCCTACCAGGGCGATGCCCAGGACCACCAGCTGATGCTTGTCGAGAGCGTCGATCTCGGCAACGGAAACGTTGAAGTTCTGCCGCAACCGATCCACGATGCTCTTGACCACCTGCCGCTTGTCCTTGAGCGTACGTGCCTCGCGGACCAGCAAGCGTACTTCCAAGCTTCCTACGACCATCTCCTGGGCAGGCCAAGCCTGCGGGCAGTGCGGTCCCAGGCAGAGCCTGGGACCGAGTTCAAATCAGAGCGTCCGCTGCACCTGCTCGACGCGGAAGGCTTCGATGACGTCCCCTTCCTTGATGTCGTCGTAGCCGGCGATCTTGAGACCGCACTCGAAGCCCTCGCGGACCTCGCGGGCGTCGTCCTTCACGCGCTTGAGCGATTCCAGCCCGGCGTTGCGATCGGGGGGCGGATAGATGACCACGCCGTCCCGGATGACACGGATCTTGGCCGAGCGTTCGATGGTGCCCTGGGTGACGAAGCAGCCCGCGATCGTGCCGACGCGGCTGATCTTGAACGTCTTGCGCACCAGGGCGCGGCCCAGATGGACCACTTCCTCGCGCGGTTTCAGCTTGCCTTCCAGGGCCGAGCGGATGTCGTCGGTCAAGTTATAGATGATGTTGTACTGCCTCAGCTGGACTTCCTTTTCCTCGGCCAGCTGCATGGCGCGATCGTCGGGCACCACATTGAAACCGACAATGATGGTGTCTTCCGGCGAAGTCAGGGCCAGCTGCACGTCGCTTTCCGTGATGCCGCCGATGGCCGTGTGCAACACGCGCACGCGCACTTCGTCGTGTTGCAGCTTCTCGAGTTCTTTCTTGATGGCTTCGATGGAGCCGCGGAAGTCGGCCTTGAGGATGACCTTGAGCTCGGCGATCTTGGCCTCGCCAAGGCTCTCGAGGCGGACCGGCGTGCGCTGCACGACGTTGGCCACTTGCTGCCGGGACTTGCGCACCTCGGCGACGGTGCGTGCCTCGGCCAGGTCGGGCACGACGATGAACGAATCGTCAGCATTGGGGACCACGTCGAGACCGGTGATCAGCACGGGCACGCTGGGGCCGGCCTCCTCGATGGGGTGGCCCATGTCGTCATACATGGCGCGGACGCGGCCATAAGCAGCGCCGCACAGGATGATATCCCCCTTGCGCAGGGTGCCGTTCTGGACGAGCATGGTGGCCCGCACGCCTTCGCCCTCGCTGAGCATGGCCTCGAGGCAGATGCCCGTGGCGGGCCGATTCGGATTCGCCTTGAGCTCTTTCAGGTCGGCGACCAGCGACAGCACGGTGAGCAGATCGTCGATGCCCTTGCCGGTGGCGGCCGACGTTTCCACGAACGGTGTGTCGCCGCCCATGTTGTCGGGGAGCACGTCCAGCCCGTAAAGCTGTTGCTTGGTCTTGTTGAGATTGGCATTGGGCAGATCGACCTTGTTGATGGCCACGACCAGACTGACCCCGGCGGCCTTGGCGTGGGCGATGGCTTCCTCGGTTTGCGGCATGACGCCGTCGTCGGCGGCGACGACGATGACGGCCACGTCGGTCACCTGGGCGCCGCGAGCGCGCATCTTGGTGAACGCTTCGTGGCCGGGGGTATCGAGGAAGGTGATGTACTTGTCGTCGTGCAGCACACGCCAGGCGCGGAGCACCTGGGTGATGCCGCCCGCCTCGGTGTCCACGACATTGCTCTTGCGAATCTTGTCGAGCAGCGAGGTCTTGCCGTGGTCGACGTGCCCCATGATGGTGACGATGGGAGCGCGGGGGACGAGTTCTTCTTCGCTGTCGGCAGCTTTGGCCTTTTCCAGCAAGAGCTCCTCAGCATCCGGGGGCCGCTTGATCTCGAGCCTGCAGCCGGCGTCAAGGGCGATCAGTTCCGCCAGTTCGGCATCGATGGTCGAGTTGATGTTGACCGTGGGGGGCGCGCCATGATCGCGGAGCTTGAAGAGCAGCTCGGCAGCCCGCTTGCCGATCGCCTCGGAAAGTGCACGCACGGTGATGGGCAGTTCGATGGGGATGTTCCCCTGGCGCGGCCTGGCTTCTTGCCTGTCCTTGAGTCGGCGCAAGCGTTCCTTGGTGCCGCGTTGCGGCCTGCTGTCGTCATCCAGCGTGGTGATGAGCATGCGCGTGTTGCGCGTGTCGACATCGGACCCCTTACGCTGCTTGGCACGGTTGGCGCGTTGCTGATGGCGTTTGTCGCGGCCGGCAACGCCGGGACGGGCCTTGCCCTTGCGGCCATCTTCGTCATCTTCGATCTCGGTGGCCGGAGCGGGCGCTCCGGCGATCGACTTGTTCATCAGGTCCTGGACGTTGACCGTGCCGCCCGCGATCAGGTCGGGGTGACGCATGATAGGCTTCTGCTGCACGGGCT
>JBFWSD010001260.1:0-2711 GCA_050248575.1 Gemmataceae bacterium | reverse complement strand
GCCAGCGCGAACTGGGCCGCCCGGCCCGCGTCGCCATCGCCCCCGAGGTCATCGCGGCCGTCCGCGATAGCGTGCTTGCCGCCGGCGAGATCGTCATGCCGCAAGACGCCGGTGAGTTCGGCCAGTGCCATCATACCGATCTCGGCCTCATCGAGATTCCCACCTCGGCCGAGGCGATGCCGCGCATCATCATCAGCGAGGAAGAAGAACTGGTCCAGACCGGCGTGCCCTGCGAGGCGGGCTGCACCTATCCGGCGGAAGCGGCCGTCGTGGTTAGCGCCATCGAGCCCCCGGACACCATGCCCTACGTCGACGATGAAATCGACGAGGACGTCCCCGGCACCATGCCCTACGTGGGCGACGATGAAGAAGCCGCGCGCGAAGAGCCTTTGTTCATCCAGCGCATCCTGCAGCGCATCATCAGGTCGGCCGAACAGAAGTTCGGCTGCGAAGAAACCGAGCTCGACATCAGCTTCAGCAGCATGCCCGGCGAGTGCACCCCCTGCACCAACGGCGACTGCGAGCCCTGCGAAGAATCGGAAGCTGAAGAAGCCGAAGAGCAGGAAGGCGACAATCCGAGCAACGACGACGACTCCAACTGCCACGGGCAGCATTGCCCGGGTTCGAGCTGCCCGTCGTCGAACGTGATCGTGTGCCCGTATTCGGGCCGCGCCTATCCGCGCGACGAAGTCATGCCGCCATCGCAGAGCGAGAAGAAGAAGGACGTGGACAGCATGGAGTTCCGTCCGGAAGACGCCAACCCGCAGTCTTTCCCGCAGTAAGGGACTGACGGGTCGAAGGATATCAGCCCGGCTTCCGCGGAAGCCGGGCCGTTTTTTTTTCCCTAACCTTCGCGCCAGCGGCGGCGGCGGCTGTGCTCCCCTGCCCCCAGCAAACCCAGGTCGAACAAGATTGCCACGATCACGATGACCAGCCCGACTCCCTCGACTTGCTGCCCGCCCAGATGCCAGGCCCACGCGTAGGCCAGCGTCGTCATGGGCAGGAAGAAGAAGCCCAGCACCGGCCAGACCCAGCTGGTGAACGACTCGCCAATATAGTTGCTGAAGATGGCGACCAGGATGATCACCACGCGCGGGGCAAACAATGCCAGGCAACCGAGCAAACAGGGCATGCGGCCCTCCTCTCTTCTTGCGGTATCTCTCCAGTTCACATCCTATCAACTCGGCGCGCGCAGGCTCTGGCTCACGGGCACGCTCAACAGCAAGAACACCAGCATGGCCCCCACGCTGACCTGCACGGGCACCAGTTTCGCCACGTAGGTCGACACCGCAACGAGCGCGTAGAACGCGGCGAGAAGGATGAACATTCTCCTGGCTTCCTCGGGCGTGTGCCGATCGCGCGTTTCCAGCAATGTCATCAGCGTGAGGAACATGGGCAGCAGCAAGAGCGTCTGGTCGTAGGTGTAAAGGTGCGGGCTGAGCACCACGAGGGCCACGATCAGCCCGCTGTACTGGATCGCGAACGTGGGTGAGCCGGTCTCCAGCCTGCCACGAAAGAGAAAAGCCAGGATCGCCAGCGTCGCCAGCGCGGCTGCCAGCGTCAGTGTCTGCACGGTCGCGAGCTGGGCGCCTGCGAGGTAGAGGCGAAAGAAGCCGTACCAGGAATGCGAGCGGGACAGGTCGTAGCCCGGCGTCTCGATGTACTGGGCCATCGACTTGCCGCGCTCGGCATACTGGGCACAGACATCGCCGCCGACCGCGAAGGAAAGAGCGACGAGCAGGGCGACCATGAGCAGGCTGCCCGCCACGAAGCGCCATTGCCCCTTGCACAGAAAAACCAGCCCGACCAGCAAGCCCAGGTGGGGCTTGAAGGCCACCAGCCCAAAAACAAATCCAGCAACGAAGTGACTTCCGCGGCGGAGAAGGAGGAACGTGGCGGTCAGGATTAGCAGGAGGATGGTGGCTTTCTGCCCGCTGGTGAGGTTCTCGATGGTGGGTGGAAAGAGGAGCGCGGCCGGGATGAGCCAGTCGGCCCGGGCACGGCCGGGGAAGGCGCGCAGCCACAGCCAGATCGTCGCCGCCAGACAGAGAGAGATCAGCCCGAGCCAGAGAGTGGCAGCCACGCGCAAGGGCAAGAACGACAGGGGCGCTACCAGCAAGTAATAGAAGGGCGGATAGATCATCGGCAGGTAGCTTTCGCCCGGCCAGTGGAAACCGGTGACATCGGAGTCGTGTTCGACCAGGTTGGCATAATCGGGGTCGTAGAAGCGGGCATGGTCGCCCTGTCGGACCATCCAGCCGCCGATGTATTCCTGGAAGTAGTCGTTGATGCCGGAGGTGGGGCGATCGCCGCGATAGAAACGTTCGTTGAGGTCGCGCCAGAGCATGCCGAGCATGACGGCAGCCAGCACGAGCGCGTACAGCGTGAAGCGGCGGCGCACTTCTTCCCGGGAAAACGCGGACAGGTCCATGCTCTGAGCATACATCAACGGTGCCGTCCACTACGAGAATTTGTCGCCCGTTTGGAGAGAACCATGCCGCCAGTGTCGCTAGGATTCGGGGGATTTCTGATCTTGCTGGGAGCTGGGTTCTATTTTGGCACCGGCATGTCATCGCCGACGGCATTGATCCCGGCAGGCTTCGGGGTGGGCTTTGCCATCCTGGGGGCGATCGGGATGAAAGGCGATACGGCGCGGAAGCACGCCATGCACGTGGCTGCTGCCCTCGGGCTGATTGGCTGCCTGGGAGCTG
>JBFWSD010001259.1:0-2715 GCA_050248575.1 Gemmataceae bacterium | reverse complement strand
GATGGCACCACGATCCGCTACGACAGCTACGATTCGTTCGCGCTGCCCTTCACGAACCTGTCGGGCTCGGACGCCTACTTCGTGATTATTGCCCTGTCGTTTGCGCGATTCTGAATTCCTGCGGGCCTGAAACACCAACCCGACGCGTCAACGAGGGTCCTCGCTAACGCGTCGGGTTGGTGCATCGATTCAGAGCGGAATGCAAGGGTGTTTCACTTCAGCAAGGGCAAGTGGGCAAACTTGCCCCCCAGCACCGCCTGGCTGTCGCAGTGCAGCCACTTGTCGAGCAGCGTGGCATACACCTGCCGGAAATCGGTGTGGTACTTGAGATCGCCGTCGCCGAGATCGGACAGGCTTGGATGCTTGCCGACCACGCCCCCCTTCACCTTCGGGCCGGCCAGGAACAGGCAGGAGGCCGCACCGTGATCGGTGCCCAGGCTGCCGTTCTCGTCGACGCGGCGGCCGAACTCGGAGAACGTCAAGACCACCACGCGCTGGGCCAGGTCCTTGTCTTCCTTGGACGCGCTGGCCGTCCTGCTTTCATAGAAGAAGCGATCTTCTTCCTGCCCGTAATTCGTGTAGACCACGCCGGGCAGCTCCGGATCGAGCTGATTGAAGAAGGTGGCAATTCCCTCGGCGAGAATACGCAAGAGTTTCTCGTGCTCCGACTTCTGCTTGGAGTGGGTGTCGAAGCTGCCGATGGAGACGTAGAAGATGCGCGTGTTGAAACCGCTCTGGATCATGCGGGCCACCAGCCCCAGATTGCGGGCCAGCTCGCCGCGCCGCCGCGCCACTTCGTTGCGGAATCGGAACGCGTTGTCGTTGAGCTGCACCAGGTCGCGCAGTTTGTCGATCGAGCTGTACGTTTGCAAGGCCGAGCGCTGCACGAAGGGCAACAGGTTATCCGCCGCCGGCGTTTCGCGGGTCAGCTCCTGGATCAGCTGGCGGCGTCGCTCGACGCGCTTGTCCTCGGCGCGGGGCTTCTCTTCGGTCGGTACCTTCTCTTCCGGGCTGTAGACGCGTTCCACCAGCCGGTTGCCCAGGTGCAGATCGAAGCTCTTGTTCGGATGGACGGAAGCGATGCCCTGCGCGGAACCCTGGAGGGCGAGCGGCAGTTCTTCCGCTCCAAGATACACGCCCGGGATCGCTCCCTCGCTGACCTTGGCCGCGTTGAGGGTCCGTCCCAGCCAGCCGTTGCCCAGTTTCTTGCCCGTGAGATCGGCCGACTGCCAGATGTCCATCGAATCGAAGTGCGACCGGTTCGGGTTGGGGTAGCCCACCCCCTGGACCACGGCGAGCTGCCCGTTGCCGAAATAGCGCTCGAAGCTGGCCAGGGCCGGGTTCAGCCCGAGATGATCGTCGACCTTGATCAGCTCTTCGTTCTTGTAACGCAGCGTCGGCCGCGCCTTGTGATACAGGTCGTCGCCGAATGGGATGACGGTGTTGAGCCCGTCGTTGCCGCCGTTCAGCTCGATCACCACCAGGATGGTGTCGTCCTTGCTGGCCGGCGCCGCGCGGGCCGCCGACGCCAGGAAGCCCGGCACGCTCGAGCCCAGCGCGATCAGCGACGAGCCCTTCAGGCTCCGTTCCAGAAACTCGCGGCGATTCAACATGGGGCCACCTCCGGTGGAATGTCTGATGACGAAGCTCTGATTGAATTACTCAAGCGAACCGTCACGCCAGCTGATATTCGGGCAGCAGCAAGATAGTATGGGCCACCTCGCGCAGGCTATTCTCTTCGGCCAGCGCCTGGAAGGCATTCTCCTTGTCGTCCTTCTTTTCTTCGTCCTTGCCGGCGCTCTCTTTCAAGTACGCCACCAGCTTCTGGGGCACCTTCTTGCCAACGTCCCCCTGGAGGAAAAGGTCCAGCAGGAAGGCAACTTGCTTCTTGGGGTTCTTGGCCGCGTGCCGTTCGAGAACCGCGGTCACCTCGAGATTACGGCCAAACTCTCCAGGACCGCCCAGCAGCGCCCAGGCGAGGTTGTGCCGGGTCAGGATGGTGGCCGAGTTGAGCCAGGCCTTGCCGCCATCCCAGCCCTTCACGCTAGGGGGCAGGAACAGTTTCTGCCCCATGCCTTCCAGGTTGCCCGCCAGCTCGCGCGGCGAGATGTTCTCTCCTTCGAGGCTGCGCACCAGCCCGACCAGGAACTCGATCGGGCTCTTGATGCGCTGCCGATAGGCATGCTGCGAGAAGAACAGCTTCGAGCTCAGGATGGTCCGCAGTACGGCGGCCATGTCGTAGTCGGTCTTGCGCAGTTGCACGGCCAGCGGCTCGAGCAAGGCGGCGGGCGGCTCCACGTTTTCGTTGACGAACTCGCGGAACAGCTTGCCCGCCAGGAAACGCGCCGCCGCGGGCTGCGCCAGCACGATGCGCACGATGTCGGTCCCGTCCCAGTTGCCCGTCTGCCCGAGCACGGTCTTGGCGCCGGAATCGTGCTGCGGCTTGTTGAAGACGAAGCGGTTGCCCGCGGTGTGCCAGCCCGTGAAGGCGCGAGCCGCTTCCTGCACGTCCTTCTCGGTATAGTTGCCCACGCCCAGGCTGAAGAGCTCCATCACCTCGCGGGCATAGTTCTCGTTGGGCGCGCCCTTCACGTTGCTGGTGGAATCGAGCCAGATGAGCTGGGCCGGATCGCGGCTCTTGGCCAGGAGCAGCGGGGCAATCTTGCCCAGCGCCTGCTGCCGCTGCACCGCGTTCTGGTGCTGCTGCAGCACCGG
>JBFWSD010001258.1:0-2722 GCA_050248575.1 Gemmataceae bacterium | reverse complement strand
CGATGTCGACGCGCTGGCTGCGGTAGACCGACTGGCCCTCGCGGACCAGGTAGCTCTGCACGGCCTCGATGCCGGAGATTCGCAGGATATCGTGGGGGACGAGCGGGCCATCGCAGAGCGGATCGCCAGCTTTGACGTAGTCGTTCGTATGCACGCGCAGGTGCTTGCCGTGCGGCACGAGGTGCTCGGTTTCCGTGCCGAAGGGCTTGCCCTCTTCGTCGACGGGCTGCACCATGATCGACCGTTTGCCGCGGCGCTTCTCGCCGAGGCGGACGATACCGGACGTCTCGGCCATGACCGCTGGTTCGCGCGGCCGCCGCGCTTCAAAGATCTCGGTGACGCGGGGCAGACCACCGGTGATGTCCTGGGTGCCCGACACCTCGCGCGGCGTTTTGGCGAGCAGGCCGCCGGCCGTGACTGTCTGCCCTTCGCGCACTTCCAGGTGCGCCTTCTCGGGCACATAGTAGAAGGCCAGGCTCTGGCCGTTCTCGTCTTCGATGACGATCTGCGGATGCAGATCGCCCTTGTGTTCCATGATAACCCAGCGTTCCGCGCCGCCGACATCGCGTTCCTTGCGCAGCGTTTCCCCTTCGATGATCTCGTCGAAGCGAATGCGACCGCCCACCTCGGCGAGAATCGGGATGCGGTGCGGGTCCCAGGTGCACAGCGTCTGGCTCACCTGAACTTGTTGCCCTTCCTCGACCAGCAGCACGGCCCCGTTGGGCACCGGGTAGGATTCGAGGATGCGGTCCTTCTGCCCCAGGACGAGGATCTCGCCGTTGCGGGTGAGGGCCACGCGCTCCCCCTGGTCGTTGACCACGGCAGTGATGCGCTCGAACTTGATGTGTCCGGCCTTGCGCGACTTGTGCTCGTTCTCGACCACGATACGGCGGACGGTGCCGCCGATGTGGAAGGTACGCATGGTGAGCTGCGTGCCGGGCTCGCCGATCGACTGGGCGGCGATGATCCCCACGGCCATGCCTTCCTCGACGCGGTTGCCCGTGGCCAGGTCCATGCCGTAGCAAAGCCGGCACACGCCCAGCGACGCCGAACAGGTCATCGGGCTGCGCACCAGGATCTTGTCGACGCCCAGGTCCTCGATCTTGCGGGCCATGTCGCGGGTGATCATCTCGTTTTCGCGGACAATCACCTCGCCCGTGATGGTGGTGATGTTGTTGCGGCTAACGCGGCCCGTGATCGATTCGCTCAGCGAGCGTTCGATTTCTTCACCCTTGTAGATGACGCCCTTGGTGATGCCCTGCGTGGTGCCGCAATCGTGCATGGTGATGACGACGTTCTGGGCCACGTCGGCGAGCTTGCGCGTCAGGTAGCCCGAGTCGGCCGTCTTGAGGGCCGTGTCGGCCAGGCCTTTGCGGGCGCCGTGCGTGGAGCTGAAATACTCGAGCACCGACAAGCCTTCCCGGAAGTTGGCCTTGATGGGCGTCTCGATGATCTGCCCGGATGGCTTGGCCATCAGCCCGCGCATGCCGGCCAGCTGACGAATCTGTTCCACGCCGCCGCGGGCACCCGAGTGGGCCATCAGGAAGATCGGGTTCAGGTACGGCTTGCCGTCGCGGATGTCGTGGGCCAGATCGTGCATCATCTGCTTGGTGATCTCGTCGCGAGCGTGCGTCCACAGGTCGATGATCTTGTTGTAGCGCTCGCCCTCGGTGATGATGCCGCGCTGATATTGCTTGGTGATCTTCTCGACTTCTTTTTCCGTGTCGCGGATGACGGTTTCCTTGTTGGCGGGCGTCTTGAGGTCGTCGGTGGCGAAGCTCAGCCCGGACCGGGTCGATTCGCGGAAGCCGAGGTCCTTCATGCGGTCGAGCAGATCGATGGTCTCGCGGCGACCCATCAGCAGGTAGCAGTCGGCGATGATACGGCTCAGGTTCTTGCCGCTCATGGGCAGATCGTAGAAGGCCATCTTGTCGTTGAGGATGTCGTTGAAGAGCACGCGGCCCACGGTGGTGGCCACCAGCTTGTTGGCGTTGCGCTGCACTTCCTCGACGCGGTACTTGTCCTTCTCGAAGCGCACCTCGCTGATGACCCGCTTGGTCATGGGCAGCTTGACGCGAATGCGGGCGTGGATGCCGATCTTGCCCTGCGCGTGCGCCAGAAAGACCTCGGCCCCGCTGGCGAAACAGGGGAAGTTGAGCGGGTCCTTCGAGTCGTGGTAGATCGACTTCTCGCCGCGCTCGACGCCTTCGCCCGGCTCGCCGCGCGTGGCGGTCATGTAGTAGCAGCCCATGACGATGTCCTGGCTGGGGCTGATGATCGGCTGCCCGTTGGCCGGGCTGAAGATGTTGTTCGTCGACATCATCAGCACCGTGGCCTCCACCTGCGCCTCGATCGACAAGGGCAGGTGCACGGCCATCTGGTCGCCGTCGAAGTCAGCGTTGAAGCCCTTGCACACCAGCGGGTGAATGCGGATGGCGTTGCCTTCGATCAGCACCGGCTCGAAGGCCTGGATACCCATGCGGTGCAGCGTGGGAGCGCGATTGAGCAAGACCGGGTGGTTCTTGATCACTTCTTCGAGGATGTCCCAGACCTGCTCGTCCTTGCGTTCGAGCATCTTCTTGGCCGACTTGATGGTGTCGGCGTGGCCCAGTTCCTTCAGGCGGCGAATGATGAAGGGCTGGAACAGCTCGAGGGCAATCTTCTTGGGCAAACCGCACTGGTGCAGCTTGAGTTCCGGGCCGACGACGATGACCGAGCGGGC
>JBFWSD010001257.1:0-2723 GCA_050248575.1 Gemmataceae bacterium | reverse complement strand
ACCTGAGGTCATTTCACGGATGCCCCGACGCTTTTCAAGTGGCCAGCGCCACCATCACGACGACAACCAATCCTGCCAGCAGCGGCACCGCGATCCGTTTCATCAGGTCGATCGGGCTGGTGTCGGTGAGGCTGGCGCACATGAGCACCACAGCAGCCACGGGCGACATGGTCCGCCCGGCCGCCGAGGCGATCGATACCAGCGCCCCCACCTGCAACGGATCCACGTCGAGTGCCAGGGCCGGCTTCACGAACAGGTCGTAGAGACTCTGCGTTGACGCCATTCCCGAGCCGCTCACCCAGGCGAAGCTGTAGGGCAGCAACCCGGCCGTGGGCAGCAGCAGTGCCGGAAACAGCGTGGTGGCCCGGCCGATCACGGCCGCAAAGCCCACCGCCTTGATCCCGGTGCCGAAACAGTTGGCCGTTACAATCAAGGAGACGATGCGGGCAAAAGCGTAGCCCGCGCCTTCGAAAAAGGCATGCGCGATGCCCCCGACCGTCTTCGGCGCGGTCAAGGATGCCACGATCACGCCGACCAGCATGGCCGCGCCGATCAAACGCGTGTCGAAGCTGGCCTTCTGCGTGGTCGGGTCGGCCACCAGCCAGCTCATCGGCACATCGATCACGTTGAGGGGCGGCCCGGTCAGGAACAGCAAGACGAGCGGCACCAGCGGCACCAGCGCCTTCACGTAGTTGACGCGAAACTGGTCGACCGCCTCGAGCATGCCCGCGTCGTCGGCCGGCTCGTCTTCGCTCTCGGACCCATGCTGGTGTTGCCGCTCGGCGCGGATGCTGATCAGCCAGAAGAGCAGGGTGGCCACGGTGAGTTGCACCAGGACCAGGGGCAGGATGCGTTCGATGCAATCGTTGACCGTGACGGCCTTCCCGGTCGCCTTGGTCACCTCGTTCACCACGGTCTGCAACTCGGGGGCGCCGGGGTTGAGCAACTCGCCACCGACGGAAGAGCCCAGCAAGAGGGCAGCCCCGATGGTGATCGGAGAGAAGCCCGCCGCCGCCAGGATCGGCACGAGCACGGCCCCGATGGAGACGGCTGTGCTCGTCTGGCTTATCACCGGTATGTTGACGAAGAAGCCGACCAGCACCGCGCCTGGGATCAGGAAAAAGCGAACGCTGCGGAGCGGCTGCACGAGGAGATGCACGAGGTGCTTGTCGCAGCCCGTGTGTCGGAGCACGTGGGCAAAGCCCATGGCGGAGCAGATGGGCACGACGAAGCGTTCGTTGCTGAAGGTTTGCAGGAAGGTGCGGACGATGGCCATCGGGTCGCCGCCGAGCAGTCCGAGGGCAAGGGCCGCCAGCAAGAGGGCCAACCGCACATCCACGCGGCGAAAGACCGCAAAGACGGCAGCGGCCACGATCATCACTGCCAGCACAATGGTCATCAACAATCCTTGGCGAGAAACCAGGGAGGATTATCGGCCGCATGCGCGGAGATTGCAAGGCACGCATCAGGGACGGGCAGGAAGATTCGCAGGCTGCCCGGCGCTCAGCCTGGCATCGACGACGGTTGCCAGTGTCGCGCAAGGGCTATCCGCAAAGATGACGCTCACTGAGCGCGATACCTCGAGAGGTTAGCGCATCAGGCCAGCGGTCTTCAACAACCAGCGCAGATCTTCTGAGGACGTCGACTCGGCAGCCAGTGACAGGCGGGCAGCCCGTTCCTTGCCGTAGGCTCTGCGCGCGAGCTGCCACGCGCGTTCCAACTCGGGCTGCTTGACCGGGCGGTTGCGGCCATCCACCACGCTGGAAACGCGCACCGGCCGCGGCGCCAGCGCGGCAGTCACGTCGCTCAAATCGCCCGCCGTCAACGCGCCGGGCACGATGACATCCACTGGCACAAAAAGGAACTGGCTGTCGAGCAGTGCGCGGTAGCCGATCAGCCCGCGGCGAGCCACCACGCCCGCAACTTCTTTCTCGTGAAGCGCGGTCAAGAGCGCAGTGAGTGGACCCAGCGGCTCTGCCTGGTAGGGCAGTTTCTCCGCGTCCCACGGGATGTGCAGTTCCGCACCCGCCTCGTTGGTCTCCGCCAGCGAATCACCCCAGAGGAAGATGTCCTTGCCCGCCACGTCGGGCCGCGTGCGCAGATAGGCGAGCAGCGTGCGCAGATCGCGGATGCGCTGACCCAGAATTGTCTCGCCCAGCATCAGTTCGCCGCTGGCGAGCATGGTGCTCGGACTGTGCTGGGCCGTGGCCTTGAAGGTGCCTGCGGGCGGACCGCGCATCTCGCCGCGCGGCATCGTCTCGCCCGTGCCGCGCAGATCGGGCAAGCAAACGCTCGCCCCTGCATGCAACAGCGCTGCGATCTCGCCCGCGCGTGACTTGAGTAGCTCCGCCTTGCCCTGCTGCGCCACCATGACCACGACGGGCATCCTGCCCTTCTCTTTCGAAGTTGATTTGATGAACAGCGTAGGCACCACAATACCGGGCTCGACTTCCAGTTCGATCCGTTCCGCTGCGAAGCCATCGAGCTTCTCTTCGCCCCGCGGTGTGAGCTTGAACTTGCCCGGCTCGATGTTACCCAGCAGCGTCTGCCAGCGGCGGGCCAGCTGTTCCGGTTGCTTGCGGGCCAGAGCCAGCCGTTCATCCGCCAGCCGCGCCGCCAGCTCTTGCACCGTGCGCGGCTGCAGTGCCCGCTCCGTTTCCGGCGTCAGGCAGAGCAACTCGTCGGCGGCAAAACGCTTCTGGTATTCCTTCTTCGGGATGGGC
>JBFWSD010001256.1:0-2724 GCA_050248575.1 Gemmataceae bacterium | reverse complement strand
TCGCTACGGACCATGGACCACGGACCAAGATGAACCTTCTCCCTTCGGAAGAAGTCAAGGCAGACGAGGGCCGCGCCCAGCCGGTGCGCGGGGCACGCATGGCCCTGTTCCTGCTGCTCAGCATCAACCTCTTCAACTACATCGATCGCCAGGTGCTGGCGGCCGTCGAGCCCGATATTCGCCGGGAACTCTTGCCCAACGATCCCAACGCCATGATGAAGACGGGCTGGCTCAGCACCGCCTTCCTGCTCACCTACATGCTGGTGTCGCCGATCTTCGGCTACTACGGCGACCGCGTGTCGCGCTGGCTGCTCATCGGCATCGGCGTGATCCTGTGGAGCCTGGCGAGCGGGGCTTCCGGCATCGACTGGCCCGTGCCGCTGGCGCACGCCTATACGGTCTTGCTGATCACGCGTTTCTTCGTGGGGATCGGCGAGAGTGCCTACGGGCCAACGGCCCCCACGCTCATCTCCGACATGTACCCGGTGAAACGGCGTGGCCAGGTGCTGGCCGGGTTCTACGTGGCCATCCCGGTCGGCTCGGCCCTGGGTTACACGCTGGGGGGACTTTGCTCCGGCTCATTGGGCTGGCGCTGGGCGTTCTACCTGGTGGTGCCGCCCGGGATCTTGCTGGGCCTTTGGTGTCTGTGGATGCCAGAGCCGCCGCGCGGGCACTCGGACCAGGTCAGCAGCCGCGACGTTCACTGGCGCGACTACCTGGTGCTGGCGAAATGTCCTTCCTATGTGCTCGACTGCCTGGGCATGACCGCGATGACCTTTGCGATGGGTGCCCTCGGCTTCTGGATGCCGGCTTATCTCGAGTACCGGAAGGCCGAGGCGGTGGCAGGCATCGATCCGGTCACCTTTTTCGGCGGGCTGACTGCCCTCTGCGGGCTGATCGCCACCATCCTGGGCGGCCTGGCGGGCGACTGGCTGCAACCGCGCTTCAGTGGCTCATACTTCCTGGTCTCCGGCTTCGGGCTGGCCGTCGGCTTCCCGATGGTATTGCTGGTGACGATGACGCCCTTTCCGCTGGCCTGGGTGTTCATTGCCCTGGCCGTGTTCTTCCTGTTCTTCAATACCGGCCCGGCCAACACGATCCTGGCCAACGTGACGCACCCCTCGATCCGCGCGGGGGCGTTCGCCATCAACATCTTCTTCATTCACGCGCTGGGGGACGCGATCTCGCCCCCCTTGATCGGGCTGGTGGCCGACGAACGCGGTCTGGACGCAGGCTTCCGCACCATCTCTTACACAATCCTGGTAGGCGCATTCTTCTGGCTGTGGGGAGCCCGCTACCTGCAACGCGACGCCGACGCTGCCACCACTCAGCTGTGATGATAAGAAATGAACCGCACAGCCCGCCGAGCACGCCGAGGAACTTCGGTGCAAGTCTCTGCGTTCGCGGCGGGCTCTGCGGTTCAATGAGAGAGAGTCGTTTTCAGGTCGTCAGCTTGGCGGGGGCCACGCCGCGCTCGTCGATCTCGATACGGCCGCTGAAGACCGAGGTCGTGGTGCCCAGCACTTCCTGGGCCAGCGCGAAGTAGTCTTCGGCGCCATTGCAGCTGGGAGCATAGCCGAAGATCGATTTGCCGAAACTCGGGCACTCGGCCAGCTTGATGTTGCGGCGGATGCGCGTTTCGAAGACGCGGGCCTTCGACCAGGGCACCGGGCGGTTGCGGCCCTTGTCGATGTATTCTTGCAGGTCGGCCACCACTTCCTGGGCCAGACGCGTGGCCGATTCGTACATGCACAGCACCACGCCCGTCACCTTCAGGGCAGGATTGATCCGCTTGGCCACCAGGGCCGTCGTCTCCAGCAGCTTGCCCACGCCATGCAGGGCCAGGAAATGGGGCTGCAGCGGAATGAACACCTCGTTGCACGCTGCCAGCGCATTCAGCGTCAGCACGCCCAGCGACGGGGCACAGTCCATGATCATGTAATCGAACTTCTCGTTGTCTTGCTCGATCAAGTCGCGCAGGATGACCTCGCGGCCCACGATGCCGGCCAGTTCCACCTCGGCGGCGGCCAGATTGATGTCCGAGCCGACCAGCCACAGGTTGTCGCCCACGTGCTTGCGGACCTCGGCAAGCGGCTTCGAGTCGGTAAGCACGTCGTACATCGACGGCGCCGTGCCGTCGGGAGCGACGCCAAGGTGAGTGGTGGCATGGGCTTGCGGATCGAGATCGAGCACGCACACGCGCTGCCCGAGCTGGGCCAGGGCCGCCGACAGGTTGACCGCGGTCGTGGTCTTGCCGACGCCGCCCTTTTGATTCAGAATCGCGATCCGTCGCATGAGCTTCCCCTTCGCATCCATTCGGCTTGCCTCGTCAACCAGGGCATTATGATCAATGCGCGGAGATGTGTGAACCCCAAGGTGGCCTTGCCCAGCTTGCGCGGCCTGCGCGAAGCGGGCGGGCAGGCTTGTCCCGCGGGCTGCCATCGTCTCTAATGACAGGCGTAGCCCACCGAAGGGAAACCACATGAGCACGCGCGACCGGCTTGGCGGCATCATCCATACTTACCAGAAGTACGATCCAGTCCATTTTCCGTCGCCGACGGCGCCGCCACCCGACATGGTGTCGCCAGCCTTCGAGCATCTTCTTTACTACGGCAACACGCGCCGGCTGAGCGAAGAAGAGCTGGCCCGGGCCGTACGCATCGATCCCAGGCAGATCGCCGGCCTTGGCCCCAGCCTGGAAGCACTGGCCGAGATGCTGCGGCA
>JBFWSD010001255.1:0-2739 GCA_050248575.1 Gemmataceae bacterium | reverse complement strand
CGATCGCGCGAATCACGTCGTCCACGCGGCTGGAGACCACGCGCTTCTGGTCGGGCTTGCCAACCGTGAAGCGGCTGACCGTGGCGCCGTCGCCGGTGGACTTGATGAGGATCGACTTGCCCGCTTCGAGCATGAACGGAGCTTGTAGCTGTTGATCGTGCGAGAAGATGACGATTTCCGGCCGGTAGCTGCGGGTCACGTGAATCATCGGCGGACCGGCCGTGTTGAGCACGTGGTAGCTGAATTGGCCGCCCAGGTTCTCGCCGCGAATCAACGAATCGTTGGCGTTCATGGCCCACAGCGAGCGGAAGGCGCCGTAGCGGGTTTCCGAGCTGGGCACTTCGAGCAGGTTGACCAGCTCGTCGCGCGCGGCCATGTCGTCGATGGTCGACAACGCGGCCAGCGCATACGCGCGGAAGGCAGGCTCTTCGCGAGCTGCCTGGCCCAGCGGCACGGCCGCCGAGGGTTCGTCGAGATAGGCCAAGGCCTCGGCCGCGTAAAACCGCACTTCGGGGTCGTTGGAAAGGATGCCCTTGGACAACGTGGGCAGCGCTTCCCGGCCGATGGCCTCCAGCCGCAACGCGGCGGTGTGCGCCGTGATCGGGTCCAGCAGCTGCCGTTCCAGCAGGGACAGCCGCACGATTTGTTCTTCGGTGGATTCCTGAATCGGGATGGAACGCACCACGCGGATGTAGCGGGCCAGGTTGTCCTTGTAGCGCGGGTGCAGCTTCAAGTCGATGCGTTCGTCGCTCTTGGGATTGGCCACGCCCTGCTTCACCCCGCGCGAGAAGGTGTGGAAGCGGGAATTGATGGCCTTGCCGATCTGCGCCGCGGTGCGCACCGATTTTTCCTCGGGAATGATGAACAATCCCAGGTCGCGCGATTTCAAGGCCACGCCGCCTCCCAGCACGCGGGCGCGCGTCAGCAGTCCCTTGTCCTTTTCATCCTTGGCCGAGGGATCCACCAGCAACGCGCCTTCGCCCCGTGCCCAGGTATGCCCCGTGCGAATCTGTCCGTCGAGAGCGGTCATTTCCGCCAGGCGAGTTTCCATCAGCCAGCCGCCGCGCAGACTGCCAACTTCGTTGTGCGAGGGAACTTGAACTTCCAGGTCGAAGCGGTCGCCCTTCTCCACGCCTGGTGCCAGAAAGCCGCGCACCAGGACCAGGGCCGTGTTGGGCGAAGCCAGCAGCTGGTTGGGATTCTGCACACCGATGGTCTGCAGCTCGTGCATCAGCGCCGAGCGTTGGGGCGAGGGAGGCGGGTCGCCGCCCGTGCCGTCGAGTCCCGTGACCAGGGCCACGGATTCCACTTTCACGTAGGTATGCCCGAAGGGACGCGCGACCTCGCCCACCAGTTTTGTGCTCGATTCGAGCACCTGGGCAAAGTCTTCAGGACTTTGCGAGCGCAGCGCGGGCGCGGCACATCCACAGAGTGCCAGCAGACCGCATGCAAGCCAAGCGCGGCAGGGCATCATGCCTTGCTCCGTCGATCTTTCCAGGACAGCCGCCTCGTGCCTCCTTGCACGCTACGCCGGTCGGCCGTCACCGCCTGAGAACGAACTTCTCGGATATGTCTCGTCGCGATCGCTGCATTCGCTGCCGCCGATCCGCGGTTGCCGCGCCACCGCGGGCGCAACCGGGAACTCGCAAATGAGCAGCTTTCTTCGCGATCCTATCGGACGAGGGCGGGAAGATAGTTGCACCGCCGGGCGCGGTCAAGGTCGCTTTCGCGCCAGCTGTTGAAGCCGTCACGGGCCAAGCGTAGCCGTGGGCAACACGACTTCACGGCGGATCGTAGCCGCTAGCACCCCACGGATGGCAGCGGGCAATGCGGCGCACTCCCTTCCAGGCGCCGCGCATAAAACCGTACTTTTCCACCGCTTCGATCATGTAGTGGCTGCACGTGGGCTGATATCGGCACACCGGGCCCAGCCAGGGACTGATGGCAAGCTGGTAGCCGCGGACCAGCTTCACCAGCATCCAGGCTGGCAGTGTTCGCAGGGTCCATGCCTTGTCGTTCATCGCAGTCCGCTCACTTCGCCGGCAATCGTCGGGACGCCGTGCATTATAGGCCAGCTCTGCGCCGGTCACAGCGTCGCGCACGCCGCTGATCTTGACAGCAAGCGTCCAGGTCCGTCTTATTGCCGCCCCGAGCGGTGCAGTCCGGGCGTGCCAATGTCGGTCGCGCCGCCGGATCGGTCGTTGCCAACACCTGAACTCTGCTGGTGATCCATGCCCCCAGGACGCAAGTCGGCCCTGCCGAAGGTGCTCGACATCCCCTTTCTGATCGGCCTGCTGCTGACCGCGCTGTTCTTCGTCCTGGTGACGCAGGACTCGTTGAAGCACACGCTGGTGGCGCGGTACACCACCGAGCACGCCGTCGAGTACGTGATCGTGTGGTTCTTCATCTGGGGCCTGGCCGACGTCGTGTATCGGGCCTGCATGTTCCCGGCCGAGTTTCTGGCGCTCAAGCAACCCTGGCTGCCGCCGCGCGGTCCGCGCGAACCGGTGTCGCAGGCAGCGCTGTTGCTGGCGCAGGTGCAGAAAAAACCCCGCTGGCTGCAAGATTCACGCATCGGTCAGCGCCTGATCCAGGCGCTCAGTTACCTGAAAGAAAACGGCTCAGCCGCCGAGCTGCCCAGTCACCTGCGCTACCTTGCCGATCTCGACGAGGAAAAAACACACGGCAACTACGGCCTGGTGCGATTCATCTGCTGGGTCACGCCGATGCTGGGCTTCT
>JBFWSD010001254.1:0-2745 GCA_050248575.1 Gemmataceae bacterium | reverse complement strand
TGGCGGATCGCGCCGGTATGCCCGGGCAGCACGCCCTGCTCGGAAGCCCAGATCTTGCCCACTGTCCACAGATGAATCGCGCCTTGCTGATCGCCAGAGGCCACCACTTTGCTGCTGGGCGCGAAGGCCACGGCGCTGACGACCGACTTGTGCCCTTTCAAGGTGTAGGGGCGGCTGCCGTCCAGCGTGTTCACGTCCCACAGATAGATGATCTTGTCGTAGCCCCCGGAGGCGAGCAGATTGCCGTTGTGTGAGAAGCTCAGCGCCTCGACGGGCGCGGAATGACTTTCAAAGCAGGTCAGCTTGCGCGGCGCTTCGCCGCTCACGTCCCACAGGAAAACCCGGCCGTCAAGCGAGCCCGAGGCGGTTGCGAAGGTGGAACTGTCCGGGGCGAAGGCCACCGCGTGCACTTCCCCTTCGTGGACCTTGGGCAACAGTTGCTCGCGGGGCAACTTGCTCGAGAAGCCCCAGATGTGGACGGTGCCGTCCACGCCGCCGGACAGTAAACGATTGCGATCTGGCGAAAACGACAGCGACACCACCCAGCCCACGTGCCCGCTCAGGACGGCGATCCGCTTGGCCTGATTGGCGTCCCCCTTGTCGGTATCGTCGGCGGAAATGGAGGCCGCCTTGCTGGTGTCGTTGGTGAGTTCCCCCGAAGGGACGGGAGTGTCCATCACCTCGCTGACGCGCTGCGGCGGCGGCGTGAGCGAATCTCCCGAAAGCGGCACGCGCGGCCGTTGCGTCTTCGGCGCTTCGGGAGGTGGAAATTCCTTGGTGGGCAAGATCGGCGCCGGAGTGGGTGCATTGCCCGCGCTGGGGGCCGCTGCCGGCGGTTGCGGCGTGATGGTCAGGATCGCCGTGCCTTCCTCTTCGTTGCCGCTGGGCTTCATCAAGTTGACCACGCTGCCGCTCTTGCTCCCCAGGGCGGACAGCGCGTCGGCCACCTCTTTCGGGGTCTGGAAGCGATCATCGGCGCGCTTGGCCATCAAGCGGCGCACGATGGCCACCACCGCATCTGGGATGCCCGGGCAGTATTCTTCAACCGGCGCGGGTTCATCGAGCTGGTGCATGAGCAGCTTCTCGACCACCGAGCCTTCCGGGAAGGGGGGCCGACCCGCAAGCAGGTAGTACAGCGTGCAGCCAAGGCTGTACAGGTCGGCGCGAATGTCGACCTTGCTCGAGTTACGCGCCTGTTCGGGGGCAATGAAATCGGGAGTGCCGATGACCGTGCCTACCTGCGTCAGGAAACTGCTGTTCTTGTCCCCTTCATTCAGCCGGGCCAGACCCATGTCGAGGATCTTGACCAGCCCGAAGCGAAACGAGTCGTCGGCGAGGCAGCTGAAGTCGCTCTCCGTGCCGGGATCGGCTTCGCGGAAGCGGGTGACGAGGATGTTCGAGGGCTTGATATCGCGATGAACCATGCCGCGTTCGTGGGCGTGCTGCAGCCCGAGGGCCGCTTGCCGCGCAAAGTCGCAGGCCACGGCCACGGGCAACGGCTTGTTCCGCTCGCGCAGCAGCCGCGACAGATCGATCCCTTCCACGTACTCCATGGCGATGAAATGGGTCTCGCCATGTTGATCGGCGTCGTAGATGAGGACGACGTTGGGATGATTCAGCTGGGCTGCCACCTGGGCTTCGCGCTGAAAACGCCGGACCAGTTCGGCGTCGAGCCGTTCGCGACGGATGACCTTGATGGCCACGACGCGCTGCAGGCGGCGGTGCTTGGCCTTGAAGACCTGGCCCATGGCCCCTTCGCCGAGCGGGTGGAGGAGTCGATACGGACCGATGACGAGATCGCTGCCGCGGCCGCGGAAGAGCTCGGCTACCTGGTAGGCTGTCAGCAGATCGCGCTCGATCAGATGTTCGGCAAGCAGGCGCGGATCTTCGAACTTGCCCTCCAGGTCGCGCGCAATCTCATCGAGCTGCGCCGCATCCAGCAGGTTGCTGTGGCGAATCCAGGTGATAAAATCTGCAACACTCGGCATGGGCGCAACCAAGAGGGCTTCCGTATCAATCATCCTGAACCCTCTCACCCTTCCATGGAGATCGCGTAATCAGGGGAGTATTATATTCGTTCCCGTACCATCACGTATAGAAGCTTTTACGGAATCTTGACTCCCCCTGTTCAGGCGCATTTCCTGGCGGCAACGGCTGATCCGTTCCCCTCGACGACTTGCGCCGGGAACGGGCAACCGTCCAATGATGAGAAGCCAATCGCGCATTCCTCTGCCAGGGCGGGAAGCATGTTCCAGTAGCGGACCTCTTCATCCGGTTCGTGCTGCCCTTCTCCGACCGATTGGCTGATTTCTCCCCCATTTTGCCCAATATTCGCAAGCCCCAGCCCCCGCAAAGGCATGCTCAAGACCGCCGCCAAGGTTACTTCATCCAGAACGGCGGAGTCTTTCTGTTCGTTCGCGCCAGGCTCGTCGGGCAAAACCAGCTCGAGCGTGGGCATCTCATCGAGCCCGGCCTGTTCTTCGACCGCATCCACCACTTCCTCGACGGCGGCCAGCAAGATTCGCTTGCTCTTCAGCCACGCCGATTGTGGGGTCTCGACGAGCTCCTCCAGATCATCGTCACCGAGGGGCGCCGGCAGACAACATCCGAGCGACCAGAGTGAACGATTTCGGCCCGCGGCATGAACGCGCACCACATGCGCGAGCAGCGTGAGGTTGGCTCCGTCGCGAGTACGTATCTCGATGGAGAGCAGCGCGCCGGGCTCAAAGCGGCGCGTCATCAGTA
>JBFWSD010001253.1:0-2745 GCA_050248575.1 Gemmataceae bacterium | reverse complement strand
AGGCCGAGAAGCTCAGCCGCACCGCCCGGCTCTCCCGTTTCCTCCACTTGCTGCGTGCCCATGGACTTATTGCCAAGATTCCCCGCAGCTACCGCTATCGCATCACCGCCAAAGGAGAGCAAGTCATAAACGCCTCTCTCTATATGCGTCATCACGCTCTGCCAGCCCTCGTCAGGCTACTCGACGAAGCCGCCTGAAATCTTGCGCGCCTCCTTCAAAACCCACAAAGAGAGACACTACAGTGCTCGCGCGATCGCGCAATCCATCAAGACCGGGGTGCGACTGGATCAGGAGTTCGTCGATTATCTCAAGGAAGCGAAGCTGCCCTACGTCGACTTGCTGCAGGCCCACGCCACCGATGCTGCGCAGTTCAAAGGCACGCCCGAAGAGGCCCTGGCGCGATACTTCGTCGGGCGCAACGGCCACTACAATCCGCTGGGGAACCACTTCTGCGCGTTCGCTTTGAAGAACCCTCTCGTCCGGCTGCTTGATCCCAAGTCACCGGCCTACAAGCGCTGACTGAGATGGCGTGTTGGGAGGCATGCAAGGCAGAAGATGTGGGGGTGTGCTTTACAACGCACCTGGTGAAGTCTGGTGTCGCTAGTGACCATCCGCAATCTGCTTGGGCACACTACCAGCAACCCAGTATGAAATCCGCGAACGCACCCGCGGCATCGGCTACGGTGGCATCGGCGCGATGCAGCTGCTGGTGGGCAAGCTTGGGCTCGCCGAGGCCATCGACCGGCGCTGCACTTGCTGTTGCTCCACTTGCCCTACCACGAGTCGGATCACGTTCTCTGCCCTGGGCCGATGGTCGGACACCTCCACCCTCGAGATCGCGGGCATCGACAGGTTCGCCGACGGCACCACGGTCGTGCGTTGCCTGAAGAGAACGGGCAAGCTGGGACAACCGCTGTTTGCTTGCGTGAGCCGAAGTCGCGAATCGGGTTGGTTCTGCGTGTGACATCGTTTTCGCCTAGGACGAGCGACTCCGATGAGCGTGAGGAGCAAGCCAGGCAGTCGTCGCATCAAGTGCCTCCAATCCGGCCCATATTCAGGCGGCGCGCTCCCGGACGAACGTGCATCGCGTAGACCCTTCTCGGCCCGTCTTCCCGACCGTCCGCTAGCAATGTCCCTTCCTCGGCACTCCAGCTCGCCACATTCAGTCGCATTACTTCCCCGCGTCGCAGCCCCATCCCATACAGCAGCGACAAGACCGTCAGCCACAGATGCCGGTAGTATGGGCTCCGGCTCGTGACCGCTCCTTGCCACAGTTGTTCCATCCTCTCCTTGCCGATCCGTCGTGGTCCTGCGCGAATGGGTTCTGGAAGGATCGCAAGCAAGTCATCGTCAAACGTCATTAGCCCCCTCCCGACGGTAAACGGCTGGCAGTCGCCGGCGCCGACAAGCTGGTTCGCGCCTTCGAAATCTCCACCGCTCGACAGCTCCTGGAAGTGTCGGGAGACGAGAACTCGCTCCACCGCGCCAGCTTGGTTGACGATCATTCCGGTTGCGTTGACGAGATCTCGAACAGTTCCAAGTCTATCAGTTAAGTGCCAAGTCGTCCCTTCGCCCGGCCGGAATCGAGCGAAGATCCGGTCGATTACATCGCCGAACAGGTATCGTGCCACCACGCCGCCGGCGGCATCGAAATCCGTCCAAACATGATCGCCGTTGTAGACATGCGCTGCGACTCCAGACTCCTACGTCTCCCCACTGAAGGGGAACACAGTCTCATACGCCGGTCGGCGGCACTGCGTTTGGGTCGATGGCTTTCAAGGACCTGAGCGCCGCGCGACGGATGAATGGCCTGGGGTCTTTCAACGCGGGCAGCAGCTTGGGAACGGCCTCGCGTGCCTCCGGTCCAAGCTTCCCGAGAACGCGGATGGCGTCCAGCCGGGTCCATTCATCGGTGTCCTTGACCCGTTCGGCGAGCAGGGTGACCGCGGGCTTGCCGACAATCCCTGCGCCCTCGACGGCAACATGACGTGTGAGGTGATTCGGATCCGTGCTGGCCTTCACCAAGTAATCCATCATGGTCTTGGCGTCGTTGGGCTGGATGCTGGCCAGGGCGGCGGCGGCGGCCACCGCGATGTAGGCCTCGGGCTCTTTGAGTGCTTCGCGAAGCGCGGGCACGGCGCTGCCTGCGTCCGGCCCGATCCCTCCCAGGGCAAGAACCGCCGAGCGCCGCACGTATGGATCGGGGTCCTTCAACAGCTTGGTGAGGGGTTCGACGGCAGCCCGCGCCGACGGGCCGATGCCACCCAGCCCCTTGGCAGCCGCCGAGCGCATCTGTTTTTCCAGATCGGCCAAGTGCTCGATCAAGGCGGGCACGGCCTGTTGGGCGTCGCCTCCCAGGTCACCGAGCAGCACAGCCGCGGTGGTGGAGACGATCACGTCCTTGGCCTTCATGGCCTCGATCAGCTTGCCCACCGAGCCCTTGGTCTCGGGCCCGGCCCTGTGAATATTGAGGGAGTTGGCGACCGAATTGGCGACCGCACCATCGTCATCGAGCAAGCCATTGATCAGGGCGGGCAGTGCCTCGGTGAGATCCACGTTTTGCCAGGCCATCAGGTTGAGCGCCTTGGCCGCGGCCAGTCTGGTGGATGCCTGCTTGTCCTTCAAGGCTGTCGCGAGAGGGGAAACCGCCGGGGCACCGAACCGGCTGAGAGCCTGGGCTGCGTACTGGCGCACCTTGCCATCATCGTCGCCCAGTGCGGACAGCAAGGCGGCCTGTGCCGGCTG
>JBFWSD010001252.1:0-2748 GCA_050248575.1 Gemmataceae bacterium | reverse complement strand
GTAGCGCATCAAGACGCCAAACGATCGCCCAAGGGCCCCGGTGACGGGGCCTTTTCTCATTGGTCCACGTAACGGTCAACCTTCCACCTCCTTCGCGACGTGGGCCAACCTGGGCGTTCCGAACGTTTCCGGAAGGCTTGGCTCCAGGTAGTCGATAGGCTTGCCTAACTCGCGGGCGATCTGGATCTCGCCCGCCACGCCAACGCTCTCTTGCCAACCATCGAGCATGAGCACGACCAGCACGTCGCAGCGTTCCAGATAGGCCTGGTCTTGGTGCCGCCAGAACGCCCAGGTGTTCGGCAGCCCGAAATCGGCCAGAGGATGCGAATGCAAGATAGGCGAAAAGACTACGTAGCCCGCGTGGACCAGGTCGGCGGTCATGCGGCATGCTTCGCGGAAGCGGTGTTCACGGATCGTAGCGTCGGTATGCGAGTAGGGGCTTGCAAGGTAGATCATTCAGATACCTCCTCTCGTTGCATTTGCGAGCCGATGTCCACCAGTTCGGCGGGCAACTGGCCTTCGAGCGCTCGTGATTCTGTTTCCAGGGCTGCGATGAGGTTCCACGCGGCCGCAACCAGGTGGTCTTCGCCTTTCTCGCCACCGATGTAGGAGAACGCGTGGCGCAGAGCGGAGTCGAGGAAGCGACTGACCGGGATACCACGCTCCCAATTCCTCGGTTGATACTTGGTCGCGCCCTTCTCGAAGTGCTTGGCGAGCCGCGCCATTGCCTTGGCTGGCAATAGGTCAAAGCGACCTTTACCCGTTTGCTGGTCACGAACGGCGCCCGTGGCAAACTCCTGGCGCCGGCCGGAGTCTTGCAGCTCATAGTCCTGCATCCGTATCCCTCCTCGCATGCACTTGCTCTTGAATGAGCCTGCTCAGTTCCCACTTTGCCCGCAAGTAATCGTGGTGCCGCTCATCCAGATTCCTCGCCGCGGCCACGAGTTCGTTCGCCCGTGCTTCTCCATGCCACATTGCGAGGAACTCCAATTGCTCCTGTCCTGCGGCGGCCTCCTTGCTGGACGCCAAGGTCGCCACTATCAGGTCGAAACTGTCTTGGTTTTCACCAGCCTCTTGCAGAACGCGATCGCGTTCCTCTTGTGACGAACTCTGTCCGCGTGCGGTCTTGTCCAATAGGTCCCACAGCCTTGGATGAAACAACATTCTCTTAGCTCCTTTCTGCCTTCTTGCCGGTGAACTTCTCGTAGCGCTGCACAATCACGTCGCAATACAGGCAGTCCATTTCCATCAGGAACGCCTTGCGGCCGGTCTGCTCGGCCGCGATCAACGTGCTACCCGAGCCGCCGAACAGGTCGAGCACGTTCTCGCCGGCGCGGGACGAATACTGCATCGCCCGCACGGCCAGCTCGACCGGCTTCTCGGTCAGGTGAATCATGTTCTGCGGATTGACCTTCTTGACGCGCCAGAGGTCGGTCACGTTGTTGGGGCCGAGGAAGACATGGGCGGCCCCTTCTTTCCAGCAGTAGAAACACCACTCATGCGCGCCCATGAAATCCTTGCGCGTCAGCACGGGATGTTCCTTGTCCCAGATGATCGTCTGGCTGAAGTACAGCTCGGCTTCTTTGAGCGCTGGCGGATAGTTGGCGACGTTCGCATAGCCACCCCAGATGTACGCGGCGCGGCCCGGCTCGAGCACGCGCGAGATGTTCTTGAACCAGGCGCGGAGCATCTGCGCGAAGACATCGTCGGAGACAAAGTCGTTCGTGAGCGGACGGTCCTTGGCGCGGAGCTTCTTGGCGGTGGGCTTCGACTTTTCGGGGTGACGAGCCACGTCGAGCTTCTGGTGATGCGTGGCTTCGAACGAGCTGAGACCAGCGGCGATGGCGTTGTTCGATCTGGGCTCGACCTTCACGTTGTACGGCGGGTCGGTGTTGCAAAGCTGTATTGTAGCCCCGGCGAGCAGACGGTCGAGATCCTCGGGCTTGCTGGAATCGCCACAGAGCAAACGATGTTCACCAAGGATCCACAGGTCGCCGGGCTGCGTGATCGCCGCGTCGGGCGGCTCGGGAACCTCGTCCGGATCGCACTGGCCGTCCTTCACGCCCGGATCGAGCAGCTCGGCGAGTTCGTCCTGGTCGAAGCCGAGCAGGTCGAGATCGAAGTCCATGCCCTGCAGCTCGCCCAGCTCAATCGGCAGCAGCTCATAGTTCCATTCGGCCAGCTCGGCGGTCTTGTTGTCGGCGATGCGATAGGCCTTGATCTGCGCCGGCGTCAGATCGCGGGCCACATGGACGGGCACCTTGGCCAGGTCCAGCTTCTGGGCGGCCAGGTACCGAGTGTGCCCCACGATGATGACGCCCTCGGTGTCCACGACGATCGGCTGGCGGAAGCCGAACTCACGGATCGAGGCCGCCACGGCATCCACGGCTTCTTCGTTGTGCCGGGGATTGTTGGCGTAAGGCTTAACGTCTTCCAGTTTCCATAGTTCGATCTTCAAGTGTGCCTCCTCAGTTTCTTCGGACCAGCGAAACAAACTGTGCCATTGACGGGGGCCGTTCCCGCGGGGGGCGGGACGCGCGGAATTTGCAGAAGTACCTATTCACATCAACGCGTGCCTACTCGTTATCGGAAATCGGAACACATTTATGAAAACGCGTTGTCATACATGCGCGACGGCTTTTGAGCCGTCGCGCATAGTGGGGTGTGGGGGGTTGTCATTTACATAAAGGTGTTTTTGTTCCGTTTTGCCGTAAGGCGGAATCGCAGCGACTAGTACGCGCGGAACTG
>JBFWSD010001251.1:0-2750 GCA_050248575.1 Gemmataceae bacterium | reverse complement strand
GTCGATCACGGCGATCGAACGGACACCCCAGGGGACCGGCGTAGACACATTGATGGTGTAAGCCTGGGTCACAGGCAGGGACGAGCTCATCAACTGGGGTACGCTAAAAGTCTCCGCCGAGTCGGCAGATTCGATCTTGTTCTTGCCGCTCTCCTCCGCGCCTTGGTGGTAGTAGAAACGCAGGCGGACATCGGTGGCCTCCGACTGACCCGTGGCGGGCGGCAGGAAATCGACCTCGATCGACCAGTTGGATACGTCCACGAGGTAGTCAAAAGTGTTGACAAGGGGCGGCACCACGCCGTTGACCGGTGGAGGGTAATCGAGTTCAAAAGAACCAATGCCCGCCCCAGCTTGACCATCGGCGAGGCCGTCCGAGCCAAAGCTCTGGACGCGCAGACTGCCGGCGTCGATTTCAAAGGTCTTCCAGGGAAGCCCCCAGCCGTCCCGGAATTCGATCGTGCCGACCGTGGTAGGCATGGTGGACAGGTAAGGACCGCGCCAGCCTCTCCCCACCTTCGAGACGGGGTCGACTTCATAGGCAGGCTGTGTGCCGGGCACCAGCAGTTCATTCAAACTGGATGGTAGCCGTCCCATGTCGGCGACAAAGCCCTCGACGACCAGGGTATCGCCAACGCTCTTGCTAGGGCGGCCCGCCACGGCGCGCTGCAGGGATTCGAGCCGATCGCGCGTGCTTTCGAACCGTGATTGCTGATCCAGCGTGTTCGTCATCGACACCGCGCTGAATGCCACCATCGACAGGATGAACACCACGAGCATCAGCTCGAGTAGCGTCAGGGCAGGGCGGCTTGTGCGGTAATTGTTCATCGTCGAGTCGCTCAGCGGTTAATGTAGACGACAACGTTATCCATCGTTGCTGCGTCCAGTGGAGTAGGAAACCCACTACCAAAATCCCCATCGGGACCAGCGCTCAGCAGGTAGGGCTCGGCCACCCCTTCGAAGTACAAGTAGGGCCGGCCCTTCTTCTCCACGAGTTGCCCAGGAAAAGTTGCCCACTGAAAAAAGGCCAGTCCGCCCACCGGCACAGGCAGCTTCTGAAACGGATCCGCCACCGCGGGCACCGGCGGCAGCAAATCTCCGACCAGTGGATTGCCGGCACCGTTGGAGAGCAGCGAGTCGCCGATGCTCACATAGCCTTCCCCTTGCTGGCTGAGGTAAGGGCCGCGCCAGCCTCGCGCCGTATCGGGGCTCCAGGTTTCAAGGGGGTGCCCGGTGCCCGCCAGTGGATTCTCGAATAGCTGTGCGAAGTTGGCGGGCGAATAGAACCATAGCGCGGCTTGCGCGCCCGGAATCGGCATGCCGGCCACCGTGGTCGGGACTGGAACGCTGCCTCCTGGAACAGCTGCCAGTGCAAACGGCCCGGTGCGCGGCAAGAAGCCGGTGTCCTGTTTGAACCTCAAGATGGCCTTCTTGATTTCGAGGATCTCTGACTGGGCCACGTGCCCCTGGGCGTGCTGTTCCGTGTCGCCGAAGGCGACGATGATCGCGCCGCCCAGCACGGCCAGGATCAATATCACCAGTAGCATCTCGAACAGCGTGAAGCCGCTGCGTTGTGTTGACATCTTGCGAGTCTCCACGGCGACCACTCAGCGGGTACCCTTCTGGTACTCGTCGTAAGCGTCGTCGAGCGTATGGCCATGCGGATCGAGTACACCCACGAAGTACGGGGCGGCAGTGGCATCCGCACTGTTGCTGACGCGGAAGAGCAGGAAGAAGCGGCCATACTCGCCGCGGCCCACTCGTCCGAAGGGCATGGTGGAAAGGGCGCCGCGGCGGCTCTGGTCCCCCATCGTCGAGTTGCGGCTGAGTCCGAAGACGGCCACGTTGTCGTTCGCATCCAGCCTCAGCTTGGTTCGCAAGACGGGATCGGCCCCCAGGAGTATCGCCGGGCCGCCGGCAGCCAGCGTTCGCTGCACGCCGAGACCGGCCGGCATCACCTGGAAGATGTTGTTCGCCGCCACGGTCATGGTGGGATGGTTCGGATAGGCGGAGCTGTTGCCCGCGCTGCTGGTGGCCGTGTCGTACGCTGCGGCGTCGACGTCGAACACCGTGGTGAGGCCGAGCGTGCCAAGGGCCGTGACTTCCGGCCCCGTCAGGGTGCCGGCCACGAAATGAGTCTTGGCTGCGTCATTCAACCGATTCAGCAGGGCTGGCGTGCCATTGATCATCAGGCTGTCGAGGCCGTCGGGATGTTGCGAGTGCAAGGAGGCGAACAGCCGCACCGCCCGGTCGACGGCGGCGGAGTTGTTGGCGTCGACACCGTGGCCTGCTTGTTCATCGAGGCCGCCATACGAGACGACCAGCCCGCCCGCAAGGATGGCGAGGATCGCCACCACGATCAGCAACTCCAGCAGCGTGAAAGCGCCGCGTGCACCGATGCGAGTCTTCATAACGACCTCCAGGGCCGCTGCTTGGCGACCCTTACCCATGGCGAAGCCGGGGAACGTGGTCCCCGGCTTGCCCGCAAAGGAGCATCCCTGCCAGTAGGTTGCCTCCGTACGCGATCCGCGCGCGGCGTCATTCGCCGCGGTAGTCCTTGAGCGTGTCATCAATCGGGTGGCCGTGCGTATCCACCACGCCGACGAAACGTGCTCTCCCAGTTGGCCCGGCCGTGTCGTTCACGGCAAAGACCAGGAAGAGTCGTCCGTATCGGCCGGTCGGCACATGCTGGAACGGCACCGACGCCATCTGTCCTGGAATTCCCTCCTGGGCAATGGTGGAGCCATTGCTCA
>JBFWSD010001250.1:0-2750 GCA_050248575.1 Gemmataceae bacterium | reverse complement strand
GCAAGGCCCCCGCAGAGTTGTTTGGCGAGGGCTCGGTCTAGCCCGCGTCGGCGCGGAAGGATTACCAATTTCAGTCGCCCGCGGCGTCGCTCGATCCGCAGCGGCGGGCGGGCTGGGATCGCATCTTGCAGGGTGAACTTGCCAAGCTGACCGACGCGGCGCGCGTCTTCCAGGACTTGACGGCGGCTCTGCCCGACGACGCGGCGGCCTGGTTCAATCTGGGGCTGGCACGTGCCTGGCTGGGCGAGAACCGCGCGGCCCTCGAGGCTCTCGACCGTTACGTGCACCTCGAGTCCGACGAACAGAAGGGGGCCGAGGCCTGGGCCCTGGCCCAGGTCTTGCGCTGCAGCGTCGGCATGGACGACGTGGCCGACGTCATCGAACACTCCGTCCTCTACGAGATCCGCGATCATGCCAAGATGTCGGAAGTGCTGCACCAGTTGCAGGCCGAAAAGCGCTTTGCCGCCGTGTCGGTCAATCCCGAGCAAGGGGTCATCACGGGCATGGTGTTCGAGAAGAAGCCAAGCCTGACCCCGCAATCGGCGCAGTTGCTCGGGCTGGGGGCGTACTTGCTGATCCTGGGCCATCATCTCAGGCTGTGGCACACGAACCGCGAACAGCTGGCCGAAGTGCGGAGCGACGTCGAGAAGATTGCTGGCCCGGCCCTCTCCGACGCACGCACCGATAGCAAGGTGGCCACCTTCAACGACCTGCTCGCCGAGATGCTGGCTTTCCCGATCGGCTTCGCGGACGAGGCAGAGGCGATGAAGAAGGTCGCCGATTATTCGCAGAGTTACTTCGAGGAAACGTGGCTGCATCGTCCGTTGAAGTCGCTGGGCGGCGTGCCGCCCGTGGATGCCGCCGGGCAGCCTGTCCTGCGCAAGAAGCTGCTGGGCGTGGTCAAGTTTCTCGAAGACTGCGCGGCCCGCGCTTCCGCACCGGGCTACGACTTCAACAAGCTGCGGCGCAAGCTGGGCCTGATCGAGGGCGCGCCGGCCGAGGCGGGCAGTCAAGACATCACGGCCCTCGGTGCGGCCGAGCTGGCCGGGTTGCCCGTCAACGAACTCGACGAATCACAGCTCGAGAAGGCATTCCAGACGGCCATGAAGCTCGATGCCCGCGACCTGGCGGGCAAGTTCGCCCAGACTTTGGTCGACAAGCCGCCCGTCAGCGGCCGCGCGCGCGACAAGTATCCCTGGTTCGCACACCTGATTGCCCTGTCGCAGGCCGAGAACAACCTCGAGCAGGCCCTGGGACACGTCGATGCCGGCGAGAAGGCGGACTGCGAAGAGAACGAGGGCCGCCGCCGCAACGAATACGAGTTGCGCCGCGGTCAGCTTCACGCCAAGAAAGGGGACATCGACGCCGCCGCCGATGTCTTCGAGAGACTCGCCCAGCGCTCCGGCGAGGCCAAGCACTGGGGCGCGGCCGCCGAGGCCATGCTCTCCGCCAAGCGCGGCGACCGGGCTCAACAGTTCACCGAGCGCGGTCTGGCCCTGGCCCGCGAAAGGAACGACCGCGACAGCGAGAACTATCTCCTCGAACTGCAAGACGCCGCCAAACGCATGGGGGGCTAATCCTCAGGATGCAGGTAGACGTTCACCGTGGGGGGCGGCGTTTCCAGCAAATAGGGCTCCAGTTCCTTGACCGTGAGTTCGGGCAGGTCGACGATTTGGTTGCGCCGCTCGTCAATGACGGTCAGCTTGTAGCCCTGGCTGGCGAAATCACTCAAGATCGCGTCGAGGTCATGCCCGGTCTTCTCGAGGCTCTCCGGGGCAAACTCCACTAGCAAATTCATGTCTTCCTGGTGCTTCAGGGTCGAGGTCATGCCGGCGAGGATCAGCCCTTCGGCCCCTTCGCAATCGATCTTGATCAGGTTGATCGCTTTCTTTTCGCCACGAAGATAGTCGTCGAGGGGCAACGCCTCGACCTCGACGTAGTTCTTCTCGTCGGGCCCATGCGTGATACTGTGCGCCCCCAGGTTCTCCTCATTGATGTACAGCTTGAGCGAGCCCGGCTTGTCGGAGAGGGCCTTCTGCACCAGCACCACGTTGGTGAGGCCGTTGGCCTCGACGTTCTTCTTGAGCAGGGCGAAGTTGGTCGGCTCTGGCTCGAAGGCGATGACCTTGCCGGTGGGGCCCACCAGCCGGGCGGCAATCAGCGTGTACCAGCCGATGTTGGCCCCGACGTCGATGAACGTGTCGCCCGGCTTGAGCAGCCGGCGCACCAGGTTGGTCTCGGTTTCTTCGTAGGTGCCGTGTTCGAGCAACTGCTGCGTGAGGTAGACGTCGTCCGGATTGAGATAGAGCGTGAGCCCGTCGACCTGCACCGAATGAGTGGCGTAGAAACGCACGCGCCGCCAGCGGACGATCATCAGGGCGACGAGGAAAACCAGGAGGATGCCGCAGACGATCCTCGTCCAGCGGCTCCGATGCGGCGCAGGTGCGGCAGACGCGACATTCATGATGGATACTGCCCTCATTGCCTTCGACTCTCTCTAGTATAGCATTGCGACACCGGATGGTGAATTGTAGAGTGCAGCAGGCAATCGGTGCTTGGCGCGGATTGTCGCGAATTGAAGGGGAGGCAACCGGTGGTCTTCGCGGCCGGCGACCTGGGACTGGTCTACACCGATGGTTTTCTCGACAGCGTCGATGGAAACTACATCTCCCCCGGGCTGGTTTCCTTCCTGATTACCTATCGCTGGCAGCTCCTGGGCCTGGTGATGCTGCTGGCGGCCCTGCCTGTAC
>JBFWSD010001249.1:0-2750 GCA_050248575.1 Gemmataceae bacterium | reverse complement strand
CGTTCCATCAAGGTGGCGAAAGCGGTTCCGTCCGCGCCGTTGACGAAGCGTTCGAGGAGCTGCCCGTCGGATGTAGCACCGGGCTGGCCGCCCAGCATGGCACGCAGATAGTGAACCACGCCGGACAGGGGTTTGCTTGCCATGATCCTTCTCCAAGGAGGACACTCGCCTCCACTATCCTTTAATTCCCCCAGGGGGGCCAATAAATCCGAAATCTGCCAGAATCTGGAAGCAGCCCGCCGTGATGACTAGGTTATCCCGAGGAGACCACCCATGACGAACGAACACCGCGTGCGCGATGCCAGCTACTGGTGCGAGGTGAGGCTGCTCCTCGAGGAGCTCTGCTGCGATTTTTGCCGCTTCGAGCACTCGGGCAAACATCGTCTGGCCCTGGGCAGGATCCGCATCGACCGCGAGTATTATCTCGGCAAGCCGAACACTTTTGCCGACGTCCACGTCCAGCCCGTGAATGCCGCGCCCTACTTTGTCGAGGTCAAGTTCGGTTACTCGAACGAAGCTCTGCTGCGGACGCTGCGCCGCAAGTACAAGTCGAATGCGCCTGGAGTGCGGCACGTCCATCGGCTGGTGATCGTCATCGACACCATCGATCGCCCGGACTGGAAGAAGACGGCTGCCCTGATTCGCAAATCGATCCGGCCCAGCATGAAGCTGGAGTTCTGGGACGAGGCCAAGCTGCTGCGCCTCTTGAAGAACTGTTTTCAGATCGATGCGGCCGAGCTCACGCCCGACAACTTGCTCGACATTCGCCAGGAGATCGATCGCGCCAAGGGCTACCTGGCCTTTGGAGCCGATGCGCCCGAGAAATATGTACACGATCCGCTCCGTGCCGAGCTGATGTGGCACCTCGGCTTCTGGAAGATTCGCGAGCTGCGCGAGGCGGGCAGCTTGCGGGCCCGCGAGATCATGCCCCCGGGCATTTATCGCAACGTGGTCGTGTTGCTGGCGGATCTATGTTCGTTCTCCAGCTATGTGCGCGACACGCCCAACACCGAGATCGTCCGCGAGAACCTGACCAACTTCTATTCCAAGAGCCGCTACCAGATCATCAACTCGGGCGGCATGATGTACCAGATCGTCGGCGACCAGGTCGTGGGCTTCTTCGGGCTGCCCGCCCAGAATCCGAACGTTCCCGAGGACGCCCTGCATACGGCGCGGCGGCTTGTCGAGATCGGCTACTCCGTGTCGAATCACTGGCAACGGCGCATCGACCGCATGCAGACCTCCGGCGGGCTGCACGTGGGCATGGCCGTGGGTGACATCGAAATTGTGTCGTTGCGGCCCTTCAGCCGCACGCACATGGGGGGCATTGGCGATTGCATCAACGTGGCGGCGCGGCTGATGGCGCTGGCCGGCCCGGGCGAGATCGTCGCCACCAACACTTTCTATCAGTCGCTCAACGTGCCCGAGCAGGCCCCGTTCAGCGAGATTCAGCCCGTGGAAGCCAAGAACGTGGGCAAGATCAAGGCCTGGAAATTCGTACCGCCCCGGTAGATGAAACGAGGATAGGGGCCGCAGCCCCTATCCTCGCGTCGTTCTTCGTCAGTCAGCTCACTTCATGCGGGGCAGCGCCTGGTTGGCCAGGGCCGTCACCAGCGTGGCCGGCTTCTGGTCGGCCAGTTCCTGGGTCAGCTTCTTGGCGTCCTCGTTCTTGAGCGCCACCAGGATCTCCACGCCGCGCTGCAACTGCAGGAAGGCGGGCATATCCTTCGACTGGTCGAGCAGACGGCGGATGCGGGCGTGCACCTCGGCCGAGGCGGGCTGATTCATCACTTCCTGCAAGGCGGGCAGTGCCGACACGCCCAGGTCGGCCAGATCCTTCGCGGCCTTTTCACGCACGTCGAAGGAGTCGTTGTCGAGATCCTTGATGAGGCGGGCCACCGTCTCCGTGTCGGCTGCCTTCACCGAGGTCTTCAGCTTGCCCTTCAGGAACGTGATGGCCTGCTTCGAGCCGTAGATGGCGGCACAGGCTTGCAGGGCAGCGGCTTCGTTCGCTTCGCCAAGCTGCTTCCACAGCGCCTCGAGTTGTTGCGTGTTGAGGTCACGAGCCATCGGGGGCACGATCACCGTGCGGCCGCCCACGCCACCTTCTTCATTGAGAGCGCGGGTGGTAACGCCGCCCTCTTCGCCGATTGCCAGCGTCGTGGCCATCGGCGGGGCAACGGGCTGCACCTGGATCTGAATCGGCTTGCCCTGCACGGGCTGCAACTGGATCTGCGCCGGCTTGCCCTGCACGGGCTGCACCTGAATCTGCAACTTGTCTTCTTGCACCGGCGGAGTCTTCGGCACGGGAATCGGCGCCGGCGCGGGCTGCTGGATGCCTTCTTCCTTGACCGCCTTGGTCTTCGGATCGACGCCTTCTTCGTTGCGTGCGCGGGTGAGCGGGCGGATACCGTTCTCGTTCAGCGCCTGCGTGACGGGGTTGCCGCCCTGTTCATTGAGGGCCTTGGTACGGTCGACGGCCGGAGCGGCGCCGCCGTCTTCGAGGCCGGGCACCACGAAGCTGGTGACGCGGCCCGCTTCTTCGCCGAACGGGGCCGTGGTGGCCGCCGCCATCTTGCGTGCGCCTTCTTCGTTCACCGCTTCCGTCGTGATTTCAATTTGAACCGGGGCCACCTGAATCGGCTTGGCCACCTGGGCGACGGCCGCGGAAGCTCCGAAGAGCCCGGCCGTCGAGAATACCATCCGTCCCAGCGCCTGACGCCGGGAAACCTCTTCCGTCCGGGGTTGCT
>JBFWSD010001248.1:0-2751 GCA_050248575.1 Gemmataceae bacterium | reverse complement strand
TGGAGAACTCGTCCCGTGTCCCGGTGGTCGAACCCACTCTGGAATGGGTCAAGGAGCAACTTGCCATGATGGTGAATGTTCTCCATCGAGATCTGCCGGTGGCGGCGGCGACGTTGCGTCAGTTGGTGGGTGGACGGATTGTGGTGCAGGAGCAGCAAAAACCGAATAGCAAGCGACGTTACCTGCAAGGTCGTTTCCTCATGCAAACCGTTAGTATTGCATGGAAGGAAAATGCCAATACTGCTATCGACAACTCAACGACACGCGCGACGCTGGGTGAGGAGATGGTCATCGATTTCATGGAACCGACTCCCGCTGGACAGATTGCCGATGAAGTCAAACGATTGTGGGACGAAGGACTGACCTACAAGCAGATTGCGGTCAGGGTCGGCTGGAACCGCAATATCGTCACCGAGGCCCTGTCAATCTGGCATCGAAGGCAAGGGCTGAAACCACCCGATGGCCGTACCTGTAAGGCGCGTCTCGAACGGGAAACCCAACCCGAGAAACTCTCCGATCAGGCCAAGCAGCTTTTCGACCAGGGACTGTTGATGCAGGAAATCGCCGAATGCCTGGGCTGCAACCGCGACACGGTCACCCAGGCCATCGCTTACTGGTTCCGGTCGCGCGGTCTTCCGGTTCCCGATGGTCGCACCCGGCGCAAGCAACTTCCCAGGAAGACCTCTAGGTTCCTTGACTCACAAAACGCATAGTGAATGCGTCAAGTTTCATGCGATCAGTTTTTCTTTCTCCAACCAGGCTTCGATGGCGTGATCCAGCTGATCGATCTGTGGCGCAGTTGCGTGTCGGATATCCCAGGGGCGAAGACATCAACACCGTGGCCCGCCAGGCCGAGCGACTGCTACGGGCCTTTCAACTCAGCGACTGGGCCGTGCCCAACGGCACCATCATTGGCGTGGAAGAAGAAGTCCGTGGGCGGCTCGCACCCGACCTGCCCGAGATCCTGGCCCGCCTCGACCTGATCGTCGAGACGGAGGACTGCGTGACTGTCACCGATTTCAAGAGCGCCCGCGGCGCGTGGAGCCAAGACCATGTGCGGGACGCGGCCGAGCAGCTCCTGCTCTATCACGAGCTGGCGAGGCCGCTGACCGGCGGCAAGCCGATCCGGCTGCAGTTCGCGGTACTGACCAAGACCAAGGTGCCGGAGCTGGCCTTGCACGAGGTGCGGCCCGAACCGCGGCAGCTGCGGCGGACCAGGCTGATCGTCGAGCGCGTTTGGCAGGCGATCCAGAGCGGGTCGATCTATCCCACCCCGTCGCCGATCAACTGTCCGTCCTGCCCGTATCGCGAGCCGTGTCGGGGCTGGACGGGCTGAGGGACTCGAAGTGGTGGAAGATCAAGTAAACGGAAAGAGAGGAGAGGCAATGCTTGCGAAGATGAGTCTGATGATCTTGGTCACCTGCGTCCTGGCGACGCTGGTCATGGAATGGGGCTGGATGCTGTGGCTGCCGACGGCCGCGGCATTCGCGATGCTGGCGTTCATGAAACGAGTGCTGGGCTGAGCGCCCGGCACGGCGGCGGTCGGCGTGAGTGCGCCAGACCGCCGCTCTTTCTGTTAGATATCATCGGCCAAGCTCAAGACCGCCGGGCACGGATGAGGCCAATCAGAATGGAATAAATGGTCTACCGGCGGATCGTAGTTGTGGGCGGCACCGGGCCCACAGACACGATCGTGTGCTAGCCTTGAACAGAACCATCGGTCTGCCAATTCTTCTTCCCCGCGCCCGTCTCTTCCACGGGGAAGGCCGAGGTTCCCTTTCACGTCAAGGAGAATGAAATGAAGAAGTCTTCGCTTGCGACCGGCGTCACCGCTACCTTGCTCGTGATGGCTGCTGCCGTGCTGGTGATGGCGGTTGCCGTCATCGGACTTGTCTGGCACACGTATCAATTCGCGCCAAGTGAGACTGACAGGGAGATCGAGTTCAGCGGTCCGCCGCTGGTCGAGCCGGGCAACTTCCTCCTCTAAGAAGTGGTGGCCGACAAGGGCTATCACAAGGCGGGCACGCTGGAACTGTGTGCCGCGCTCGATTTGCGGACGTACATCCCCGAGCCGAAGCGGCAGCATCGCAGCCGCTGGACCGACAAGCCGGAAGCGGATCGCGCGGCAGTGTACGGCAACCGTCGTCGTGTGCGCGGCGCCCGCAGCAAGAAACTGCAACGCCTGCGCAGCGAGATGACCGAGCGGAGCTTTGCCCACGTGTGCGAGACAGGCGGAGCGCGACGATGTTGGCTGCGTGGCCTGACCAAGGTGACCAAACGCTATCTGATCCAGGTGGCGGCGCGCAACCTTGGCCTGATCCTGCGCAAGCTGTTCGGCATCGTGGGTACCCCACGGGCCATGCAGGGGTCTTTTTCGTCTTTCTGGCTTCTCCATATTCTCATCTGGACGCTTTGGAGTCGTTGGTGCGCTCATTCGTACAAGGCGAACGAATACCGGCAGGATGGTGGCCTCGCCGGAGCCGCTCTGTCATTCGCTGGCTGAAGACACTAAAACAACGGGGTGCTAGGCTGTTGAAGGCCAGCGCCGTTGGTCATTTCGCTGCTGGCCGTGCTGGCCGGGGCGAGCGGGCCGACAGCCATTGCCCGCTGGGCGGCGCTCAAGGAGCTGCTCTTGAAGGTGCTCGACTTGCCGTATGGCGTACCACGCAAAGACGTCTTTCGACGTGTGCTGATGCTGTTGCGGCCAGCCGCTTTTCAAAGCTGCTTTGCCAACTGGCTGCAGGCGCTGCG
>JBFWSD010001247.1:0-2752 GCA_050248575.1 Gemmataceae bacterium | reverse complement strand
GGCAGCACCGTCGGGACGAAAGCCGACTGCCAGCGGAAGGCAGCTTTCTCGCCACACGGGTGTCCCGTCCGCCACGCGATACAACTGCACGAATCCGCGCTTCTGCACGTTGTAGTGGAAGGACGACCCGCCCAACAGGAAGCGGCTACACGGCGAGAATGCGAGCGTGCGCAGCGACACTTCGAGCGAAAACTGCTCGCCTCCGGGCCCCAGCACTGCCAGGTGATCGTGCGTGCACGCGGCAATTCGGGTGCCGTCGGGGCTGATCGCCAGAGCCCACATCCACCGGTCGAACGGGCGCCACGTGCGGATTTCGCGACCATGCACGAGATCCCAGAACACGACGGTGCCGTCTGAGGTGCCTACAGCCGCGCAACGACTATCCGGCGTTACGGCGATTGCCTCCACCTCCGATGCATGACGGAACCGGTAGCTGCCGATGACGTGGGATAGTCGCCACGTTCCTGCGACCTGTGCGCCGGCCAGTTGCCGGTCGTCCTCGTCCGCCGGCGGCAACCACCAGGACTCTGGCAGCGGTTGACGCGTGCCTGGTGCGAAGGGTAGCCAGTCGCTCTTGATGCGTGCCATCCCCTCGCCGCATGCGATGCGGTCGAGGCTCCCGTACTTGGGATGCTCACCGGTTGGAACAGTCCAGTTCTTCAATGTGCTGCGGGGCGCAGATATCGGTCAGGCAAGCGAGCCCATCGGGTCCCATGCCGGCAGTACGATCGGTTCCTCAGCCAGCGCGGCAATCATCTCGCTCGGCAGCCAGGATTTCCGCGCGGCGATCTCGAACATGTGCTCGTCAAACCACGAGTCGTTCATCACGTAGAAACCCTTCTTGCCGTTGTCGTCGCCCCAGCTGTTTTCGACGCGCCAACGGCGTGGCTTGCCGTCCACCACATCGACGCCGGTGAACAGCATCGCGTGCGTCATCTGGGTCTGGTGGTAGATCAGCCGATCGGCCTTGCTCATCGTGAAGTCCACGTCGTACAGCGAGCTGTAGTCAATGAGGTGGGCGTCCCAGAGGCCGATGTCGCGGCGCATCTGCTTGCCGACGTCACAGCCGAACCACACGGGCTCGCCTTCGACGATCGACTTCATGGCGACGTTCTTCATCAGGCCGATGTCGACGCTCAGGTAGCGCACGATGGCGCCGCCGATCACGTTGCCGAGGCGGTCAACCGTGAACGTCTTGCCGATGGGGCTGGTCGGGCGCGGGTCGTGCACGAGGCAGACGTACTCGTCCAGCGGGGTCTCGATGTACTTCGCCGCGAACTCCTGCGGCGTCATCTCCCCATCGCGATGGAACTGGTTGTCCTTGTCATTCCACTGCCAGTCGAAGCGGCTGGGTGGCGTTCCAAGGTGGATGCACAGCACGCGGTGAATCGCCTCCAGCATCTCCATCTTGGCCTCGCGCAGGCCATCGGTGCTGGTTCCACGGCGGTGCAACTCCCGCAGCCGGCGGGCGCCCTGGCGCAGCAGCTCGCTGAGAATCGCGTTCATCCGCCCACTGTTGGATGAGCTCTCCGTCTCCGGCATGGCCGATTTCGGCACCACGCCGTGCTTGCCGAGCAGATTGACGAACATGTTCCATTGGCCGCCGTCGCTCAGCGGCATTGCCAGCATGTACGCGATCGTGCGGTCGTCCACCGGCCGGTCCGCCAGTTCGATCATCGACTCGAAGAAGTAATTGGCCCGTTCGAACTTGTCCCAGAAGAACGCGTGGTTCTGGCTGAACTCGAAGTCCTTCAGGTTCATCTTCTTCATCGCCGCGGCCCGCAGCAGGTTCAGGCCCGCGAACAGCCAGCACCGGCCCGACTTCTTCTGCGCCGTGGCCGCCCAGTCGTCGAGCTTGTGCGAGAAGGACGCATCCGAACCCGTCACGACTGCCCGATCCAGCGCGACGTCTTCCGCCGTCAGCTGCGTGACGGCGTTCTGCGCGATCCGCGCGATCGGTCGGCTGTTGAAGGACTCGGCGAACCGAGCGAAGTCGCTCGCGGTGAGAGCGGCCCGTGAATCCGACGTGGAATCAGACATGGAGTGTCCTTCGGGTTCCGGCGTGGAAGGAGATACGCAGTGGTGTGAATCTGCGGCTCTCGCTCGAATGTGGCGTAGGCAACGCTCGCGTAGCGCGCCGGAATCTTACTATCGCCGTCTGGTCCGTTCGTCTGCGAAGCCTTGCTCCCGAGCTGAACCATTGCCGGTCACTCGGCACGAAGGTCGATCTTGAGGATGCCCTGCCGGATCACCTTGGGTCCGCGCGCATCGGGGATCTTCTCCTTGTCGAGGCGCCGCCGCAATCGACACGCCACCCTGTCCAGCACGGCGTGCGCGGTCGGGAACTCGCACTGATCGGCTGCCCGCCGCAATGCTCGCCACAGGGGCCACCAGTTGCCGCCGAATGTTGTGGCAGCCAGTGAGTCGGCTTCGCGTCGGTTTGCTATCGCCGTGGCCGCGCACGTCAAGTGGAGTCGTGCCGGAAGCGATTCGTCGCGCAGCCACAACTGGCGCGGCTCGCCGACAAACTCCATCCAGTTGCTGATCGACCGCCAGTCGGACTCGACCCACTCAAGTTCAGTCAGATCCACATGCCCGATCGCCACCTGAGTGCGTGCATCGGCGTACTCGCGAACGGCCGCCTGCTCGTTCTGTGGCCATTGCGCGAAACCTGCTTAGCGGAGCTTGCTTGGAACGACATAGTCCGAGTAGCCCAACTCCCCGGCGGCGTCCAGATCCAGAATCCTCGGTA
>JBFWSD010001246.1:0-2754 GCA_050248575.1 Gemmataceae bacterium | reverse complement strand
TCGCCACTTCGGCCAGTGCGTACAACTCGGCCTCGCTCTCGACATTGAAGAGGAGCACGTTGTTGTCGAGGCCGAAGCGCAGCTCGTTATCGTTCTTGCCGACGCCGGCGAAGCAGATCTGTTCTCCCTTGCCGCCCGCCTTGAGGGCCCGATAGAGCTCGCCGCCGGAAGTGACGTCGAAACCTGCGCCCGCCTCGGCCATGACGCGGCAGATGGCCAGGTTCGGGTTCGTCTTGATGCTGTAGCAGATCAGCGTCTCGACGCCCGCAAACGCCCGTTTCAATGCGGCCAGGTGGTGCAACAGGGTCTTCTTGCTGTAGACCCAGAGCGGCGTGCCGTATTTCTCGGCCAGCTGGCGAACGGGGATTTCTTCGCAGAACAGGTTGCGCTTTTCGTAATGAAAATGGTCCATGACTTCCTGGTCTCGGTTGATAGGTTCGGCGAGCCGTCGGGCAGCGAGCCCTCGGACGATGGGCGCAGTCTGTTCTCCGGGGGCTCACGCCCCCGGCTCGCCAAAATCAGGTTCTATTGTCCAGATTCTACCGGGCTGAGTTCAAGCCTTTTTCGCCAGTCTGCGAGTTGCTGGTGCACCTCGGCGGGTGCGGTGGAGCCGCGGCTGCGAAAAGCAGCAAGAGCGTTGGCGGCCCCTAGTATGGTGTATACCTCGCTGGAGAGCCCCGTGCGGACCGATTCGTACTCTTCCGGGGGCAAGTCGGCCAGTTTGCAGCCGCGCTCTTCACATAGTCGGACCAGTTTGCCAACCGACTCGTGCGCCGAGCGCATCGGCATACCTTTCCCGATCAGAAACTCCATGAAGGTCGTTGCATCCAGGTGCCCGGCGTCGATGCGGGCCGCAATCGCCTCAATGCGGAATTTGGTGCCCGCCACCAGCGGCGCCGCCAGGTCGAGACACGCCGCCACCGTATCGAACGCATCGAACAAGGGCAGCTTGTCCTCTTGCAAATCGCGGTTGTAGGCGAGGGGCAGCCCCTTGACCAGCACCACCAGCTGCTGAAGATCTGCCGCCACGCGGGCCGACTTGCCCCGGATCAGTTCCAGCACGTCCGGGTTCTTCTTGTGCGGCATGATGCTCGAGCCGGTGCAAAACGCGTCGGGCAGTTCGAGGAAGTTGAACTCGGTCGTCGACCAGAGGATCCACTCCTCGGCCCAGCCCGCCAGGTGCAGGGCGACCGTGGTCAGATCGAAGACAAACTCGAGCAGAAAATCGCGGTCGCTGGAAACATCGAGGCTATTGCGGGCAACGTCCGTGAACTCGAGCTGTTGCCTGACCTGCTCGCGATCGATGGGCAGCGACGTGCCCGCGAGGGCCGCTGCCCCCAGGGGCAGCACGTTGACCCGCTGGCGGCAGTCCGCCAGCCGCTCGCGATCGCGCTGATATTTTTCCACGTAGGCCAGGAAATAATGCGCCGCCAGCACGGGCTGAGCCCGCTGCAAATGCGTGTAGCCGGGCAGAATCAGCTCGCGGTACTGTTCGCCCGCCTCGACCAGGGCACGCTGCAGGTCGGCCAGCTTGCCGTCGATGTCGTCGATGGCATCGCGCGTCCACAGCTTGACGTCGGTGACTATTTGATCATTGCGGCTGCGCCCCGTGTGCAGCTTGCGGCCCACGTCGCCGAGCCGCTCGATCAACGCGCGTTCGATGTGCGTGTGAATGTCTTCGAGGCTGATACTGAACTTGAAGGTGCCGCGCTCGATCTGTTCGGCGATGACGTCGAGGGCGGCGGCGATGTCGCCCGCTTCTTCCTGGGTGAGCAGCCCGACGGCGGCCAGCATGGCGGCATGCGCCTTGCTGGCGCGGATGTCGTGCCGGTACAGCCTCTTGTCGAAGCTGATGGACTCGGTGAACTGCTCGACACGTTCGTCGGTCTGGCCCGTGAAGCGGCCGCCCCAGGTCTTGTGGCTCATGGAGGTGTCTTAGCGAGTGTCACTTCTTGCGGCGAATGTCCCAAACGTACATGACCGTGACAACTTGCCTGGTCCGGTCGTTCTCGAAAACGACGCCGAGAGGCCAGGCAATGACGACGCGCCTACCGCCGGCCCGGGATTCGCCGCCGTTTCCGGCGAAGCAAGGAGTTCGCGATCGATGGCATTTGTTGCATCAACAATGGCTTCCCGTAAATCGGAATCAGCCGCTGTCCAGATTTGTGCCAGTTCGTCGAATACATTCCTTTTCCACTCAACGCTCACGGCAGTTTCTCCAGGTAGGCAAGTACCTCTGCTGTCGTGAAGGTCGGCTCATCGGACTGCCGGCGGCGTTCCAGTTGCTGATCTGCGGATCGAGCTGAAAATGTCGAGGATCGAGCCTGGGCAGGAATCTGCCGAGAATGCGGCCGCGCACATCAACAACTTCGACCGGTTCGAGCAGATCGGCCAGTTTGTCTGCCAGGGTCGCATCGGCGAGTAGTTTGGTCATGTCATCCTCCCGCACCCCACTCTATCTTAGCTCAGCTGTTTGAGGCAAACAACGAGAGTCCCCCCACCTCGACACTCCTGCTTTGCCATCGTAGACTCTTCTCAAGCAACCACGCATCCTTTGCAACTGGGAGACTTCATCGTGGCGGCAAAAACTCCTTCCGTGGCCGACCTCAAGGCGCGGGCCAAGATCATCCGCAAGCATATCTTCGAGAGCACCACCGAGGCGGGCTCCGGGCACCCGACCAGCTCCATGTCGGCGGTCGAAGTCGCGGTCGCCCTCTACTTCGGCGGCCTCATGAAGTACGACGTCAAGAAGCC
>JBFWSD010001245.1:0-2735 GCA_050248575.1 Gemmataceae bacterium | reverse complement strand
CCTATCAGGCGCCGAGCCAGCCTGCGCCCTATCAAGCTCCGGCGCCGACGCCGCAGTATCAGGCTCCGGCCCCGGCGCCCTTGCCGATGCAAACTTCCGCGACGACGCTGGCCGCCAACACCGACGTGGAATATCACCTGGGCATGCTGCGCAACCAGGACGAACGCGTCCGCACCGACAGCGTGATGCAGCTGGGCCGCTCGAAGTCGACGCGGGCCGTCGATCCGCTCGCCGCAACGCTCGCCGGCGATCAAAGCCCGACGGTGCGCGAGGCCGCGGCGCGGGCCCTTGGCCTGCTCGGCTCGCCCCAGGCGCTGCCCGCGTTGCAACACGCCGCCCAGGCCGATGCCGATCGCGACGTCCGCCGCAGCGCCCAGTTCGCCGCCGAGGTCATTCAGAACCGCAACTGAGCGGCCCAGCTCTCGTATAATCACTGCATGTTCACGGGCATCGTCGAAGTGCTGGGGACCGTCCGCGCCTTGCAAACCGAGGACGCGGGCCGCCGTCTCTCGGTCGCCGCTCCCTTCGTGCAGGAACTGGCCATCGGCGAGTCGGTGGCCATCAATGGTTGCTGCCTCACCGTCATCGAGCGCGATCAAGAAACGTGCCAGTTCCAGGCTGGCCCGGAAACGCTCCGCCGCACCAACCTGGGCGAACTGAACGCGGGCGATCGCGTCAACCTCGAGCGGGCCCTGCGCTGGAGCGATCGCCTGGGGGGCCATCTCGTTCAAGGCCACATCGACGGGCTGGGCTCCATCGCTGAACGCCAGGTGCAAGGGGAATGGGAAACGGTGTGGTTTGCCTGCCCGCGCGAGCTGGCCGTGCAGATGGTCCCCAAGGGCTCGGTGGCGATCGATGGCATCAGCCTCACAGTAGTCGACGTGAGCGCGGATCGATTCAGCGTGGCCCTCATCCCGCACACGCTGGCCGTCACCACACTCGGCTTCAAGCCCGTGGGGGCCACCGTCAACCTCGAGACGGACATCCTGGCCAAGTACGTCTTGAAGATGATCGACGCGTTCAAGAAGTGAACCCGCCTCACCCGAAAGGATCAAAGCCGGAGTAGTAGGAGTACCAGGCGAGGGCAACGGCGCCGCCCCAGAGCAAACCAAACAACACGCCCAGCAATTCCAGCGTCTCTTCCAGCTGACGAGTGCGTTCGGGCTTGCCCCAGTTGAAGAGGGCCATCAGGATGGCGCCGCCGTTGAGCACCGGCGAGGGGAACAGGTTCAAGGCCGCGAACTTGGCAGCGAAGATCCCCAGTGCCTGAAGATACGGAGAGGTGGCGGCCACCTCGTAGATCCTGGCGATGAGTTCCTTGCCCGTGGAGAACGGGAAACAGATCAGTAACACCACTTGCTGAAAGCCGCGCAGGAAGGTGGCCAGGCCTTCCGCGGGACCCAGGCAAGCCATGGCCAGGCCGATGAGTAGCAAGCAACCCGCCGTGGGAATGAGGACATGAGCGACGGGGGCCGCGTCATCGGAGTCGATGCCAGCCGTGGACTCGTAGAGTTCCTGTTCTTCGTGTCGTTGCTCTTCGTTTTCAATGCGTTCCAGGTTGGCCCGTGTTTTCATGGTGAGGAATCCGCCCGGCAGCGGCATGCCGCCAATTGAAGACGTTCATCCGGGCAAACCGAAAAGTGGCCAGCGGCGGGCCAAAAAAGAATTGCAGCCTGGTCACACCGATCCCGAATGCCCGGGCCGTGAACGCCATCCCCAGCAAATGGACCGGCGAAAGGACACAGAGATATTGCAGCAGCCACAAAAAGGGGATGTAGGGCGACAGGTCCATGCATGGGTCCTTGCGGCAGAGAGAGAAACGCGGCGGTGCCTTGTTTCGTCCTTACAGGGTTCATCTGATTGGTTCGTCCCTCCCCAGGGCGACGCCCGCAGGCACTTCCTCCCGAAAGTGCCTGCGGGCTCTGCCCTGGGCTAACATGTTTCACCCCGTTGGGGTGTTGGACGGATTGGCCGTCAGTTGCGGTGTGGACTCACCGGCCGTCATCAGGAATCATCGAGTGCTCATCCAAGCTCACGGATTCACCAGCTCACGTAAACGATCAGAATGAGGGCCCCCACCAGCAAAAGGATGAGGACCGGCAAGAGGTAGCTCTCTGCGTGGTCCGCAGTCTTGGGATCGTACCGAAAGTACGTGGCGATGGCGTGCAACAGCCAGTCAAACATGGGACGACTCCTACCTTCTCACACCTTCATGCCCAGTTGCCAGAACAGGAAACCATAGACGTCGACGAGTTCATCGAGGACCTTGGCGCGGGGCTTGCCAGCACCGTGGCCCGCCTTGGTTTCCAGTCGGAGCAAGATGGGCTGCGCGCCCGCCGTGGCTGCTTGCAGGCGGGCGGCCATCTTCCGCGCGTGCAAGGCATCCACGCGCGTGTCGGACTCGGCCGCCAGGATCATCACCGCCGGATATTTCGTCCCCTCCTTCACGCGGTGGTAGGGCGAGTAAGCGTGCAGCCACTTGAACTGCTTGGGGTCGTCGGACGAGCCGTACTCGGGGATCCACAGCTTGGCGATGAGGAACTTGTGATAACGGACCATGTCGAGGAGCGGCACGTGGCAGAGGACGACCTTGAACAGGTCGGGCCGCTGCGTGAGGGCCGCACCGACGAGCAGTCCGCCGTTCGAGCCACCCTGGATGCCCAGGTGCTCCGGGCTGGTGAAATCGTTCTTGATCAGCCACTCGGCAGCCGACAGGTAATCGTCGAAGACGTTTT
>JBFWSD010001244.1:0-2760 GCA_050248575.1 Gemmataceae bacterium | reverse complement strand
GGACGCTGCTGGTGGGCGGACCCGCCATCGGCCACACCGGCAGCGACGAACACGTCTGCCGGCTCATCCGCGGCGGTTACATCAACAAACTCTTCGCCGGAAACGCCTTGGCGACACACGACATCGAGCAGGCAACCTTCGGCACCAGCCTGGGCGTTCACCTCGAGCGCGGCGACCTCGCCGAAGCCGGACACGAGCACCACCTGCGGGCCATCAACCGCATCCGCCGCGCCGGCGGCATTCGCAGTGCCGTGCAAGCCGGCGTGCTCAAGTCCGGCATCATGTACGAGTGCGTGCGCCACGACGTCGACTTCCTGCTGGCCGGCAGCATTCGCGACGACGGGCCGCTGCCCGAGGTGATTACCGACGTCATCGAGGCCCAGCGGTTGATGCGCGAGGGCATTCGCGATGTCACGTTTTGCCTCATGATTGCCACCGCGCTGCACTCGATCGCCGTGGGCAATCTGCTGCCCGCCAGCGTGCCGGTCGTGTGCGTCGATATCAACCCCTCCACCGTCATCAAGCTCAGCGACCGCGGCTCGTTTCAAACCGTCGGCCTGGTGACCGACGTGGAGCCGTTTTTGCGGGCCGTGGTCCACGAGCTCGACGCTTTGGAACACAGCGCATGAACGCCGCCAGCCAACCGCAAAGCGCCGCGCAACAGGCGCCGGGCGCCGGGCGCGCCGGCCCACGCATCCTGATGTGCCCGCCGGACTTCTACGGCATCGAGTACGAGATCAATCCCTGGATGAGCCGCCAGAAGCAGGCGGACCATGCGCAGGCGGTCACGCAGTGGACGCAGCTGTGCGCGGCATTGCACGCGGCCGGCGCCGAGACGCCCCTGCTGCAGCCCGTGGCCGGCTTGCCCGATCTGGTCTTCACCGCCAACGCGGCGCTCGTCTATCGCGATCGCGCGGTGCTGGCACGGTTTCGCTATCCGCAGCGGCAGGGCGAAGAGCCCTACGATGCCCAGTGGCTGGCGAGCGCCGGCTTCGAAGTGCTGCGCTTGGACGAAGGTGTGTACTTCGAAGGCGCCGGCGACGCGCTGTTCTGCGGCGAAACGCTGTTCGCCGGCTATCGTATTCGCAGCGACGTGCGCGGGCACCAACAGATCGGCGCCCTGTTCGGCTGCCGCGTCATTCCGCTGGAGCTTGTCGATCCGTACTACTATCACCTCGACACGTGCTTCTGCCCGCTGGCGCCCGGTGTGGCGATTTACTATCCGCCGGCGTTCGACCCCTATGGACTGCGGGCCCTGGGCGAAGCGGTCGACGAGCTGATTGCGGTGAGCGATGAGGAAGCCCGGCGCTTCGCGTGCAACGCCGTGGTGGTGGGCCGCACGGTGCTGACCAATAGCGGCTGCCCCAAGTTGCACGCCGCATTGCGCGAGCGCGGCTTCGAACCGCGCGAGACGCCGCTCGATGAGTTCGTGAAGGCCGGCGGCAGCGCCAAGTGCCTGACGCTGCGGCTCGACGGCGAAGAAGCAGCCGCCTGGAAGTACGGCTAGAACCGGTTTCAAAACCTTACAGCCACCTTGAATTCAGGGTGCCACCCGCGGTCAACAGCCGTCATGTGTTTGAGCCGGCTTTAGAACAGTTCGAATTCTGTCAGGCACGCAGTGCCTGACCTACTGGACTGTCGCCCCGCTGGGGCTCGGTATTTTGTTCGGCGCCGTTCCAGGGGGTGACGCCCCTGGCTATGAACATCGACCCCTCCGGGGTCGAGTTGTCAGGCACGGGGTGCGTGACCTACTATCTGGCGCCCAGAGCGGCCTGCTGTCAGGCACGGGGTGCGTGACCTACTACATTCACTGTTTGGCCGGCTGCGGCGTTTCTTTGTCTGCCGGCAAGAGTCCGTGCAGCTCGTTGCGCACCGACGCCCACTGGGGATCGTTGGCCACGTTGACGTACTCGTGCGAGTCGGCGTCATGGTCGTAGAGCTCAACGCCCTGCCTACCGCCGTCCCATTCGGTGTACCGCCAGCGCGGCGTGCGCACGCTGCGGCCGACGACCTCGTCGTGAATCACTTGCGTGAACGCCGGACGTTGCCACTCGGCATCCGGATTTCGCAACAGGGGCACAAGGCTCGCTCCCTGCAAGCCGTTCACGGCGGGCAGCCCGCACAGCTCGACCAGCGTGGGATAGACATCCAGCAACTCGACGATGCGCGGACAGGCCCGGCCGCTGGCGAACCCAGTGCCCGGCGCGACCACGATCAGCGGGACGCGGGCCGATTCCTCAAAGACCGACATCTTGTGCCACATGCCGCCGTGCTCGCCCAGGTGGTAGCCGTGGTCGCTATAGAAGACGAGCACGGTGTTGTGCGCGAGATTGTTGCGGTCGAGCGCTTCAAGCACGTGAGCGATCTGCGCATCGACAAACGTAATGCAGGCCCAGTAGGCGGCAACGTTTTCGGCTCGCTGGCGGGCGCTCAGCAGCGGCGTGCCGGGCGGATAGGTGAGGGCAGCGACGGGGATTTTCGTCAGGTGCTCGGCGGGTTCCACGAGCGGTGGAACTTTGTCCGGCGGGTACATGTCGAAGTACTTCTTGGGCGCGGCGTAGGGCGCGTGCGGGCGTCGAAAGCCGACCGCCAGGAAGAATGGCTGCCCGCGCGTCTTGAGCTTGTCGAGCATGGCGGCGGCCTGGCGGGCGACGACGCCATCGGCCGTTTCGGCGTCCTCGGAGCTCAGCTCGTGCCATTCCACGTGGTACTTGCGCGGCCGCTCGATGCGCTGGTGGCGAAGAACCTTGTCGGCCGGCG
>JBFWSD010001243.1:0-2760 GCA_050248575.1 Gemmataceae bacterium | reverse complement strand
GTGCGATCTCGTCGTTTAGTCCGTAAGTCAATACATTTCAACATGTTGAAATATCGACTTTTCTGTATGCCTTTGGCACGGGTGTGCCAACCAGGTTCGTCGAATTGCAATAATGTCAATTAACGTGTTCGGATTTACACTAATCGCCTGCCATCAACAAGCCTGGTAGGCAAGATTTGTCACTCCTACCGCCTGTGCCGAGCGGAGAGTGCGCAGGTTGTTTCTCACTTCCACTTCCCGCCCGTTTGCAACTGCTCTAGCCGGATAGAATTGCAGGCTGGCACCTCACTTCTCAGACTGCGAGACTTTTCATGGCGCTGCGAATTTCCCTCGCCCTGTTCACATCGATGATCGCTCTGACACCTGCCCGGGCCGATGATCCGGTCCAGCTGCGCGAGGGGTATGCTCCTGGCTATCAGTACCACGTCAGCACCCGTGTCGACCTGGCAGGCCAACTCCAGCTGCCTCCCGACATGAATGGGAAGAATCCGCAGCTGCCACGCACCTTGCCCGTGAAAGGTAACAGTGCCATCGAGTACGACGAACGCGTGTTGGCCCTCGATGCCGGCCGCGATGTCCACAAGACCCTGCGGCTCTACCGCCGCTTCGATCTCGAACGGCAAGTCGGCAGCGAAGCGATGCAGAAGAGCACGATCCGCACAGCGGTGCGCCGCCTGGTACTGCTGCGGCATCAGCATGCGGAGGTGCCCTTCTCGCCTGACGGCCCGCTCACCTGGGGCGAAATCGATCTCGTGCGAACCGACGTGTTCACGCCCGCCCTGGCCGGGCTGTTCCCCGAACACGCTGTCCGCCCGGGAGAGAGCTGGTTCGCCCGCGAAGGGGCCATCCTCGAGCTGACCGACCTGGAAAAGATCGAGGCGGGCCGACTGACTTGCAGGCTCGAGCAGGTCACCAAACTTGCGGGCCGCAGCGTGGCGCGCGTCGCCTTCACCGGCACCGTCAGCGGCGTCAATGAAGACGGCCCGAACCGGCAAGCGCTGGAAGGCTTTTGCTATTTCGATCTCGGCTCAAGGCATCTCAGCTACCTTACGTTGAAGGGAACGCACATCTTGCTCGACAAGGAATCGAAAGAGATGGGGCGCATCGAGGGCCGCTTCACCCTGACACGCGAGCTGCGCGACAATCGCGAGCTGAGCGACGAGGTCACGCGCGGCCTGGCCCTCGAGCCCAGCGACGACAATACGCAACTCCTCTACGACAATCCCGAACTGGGTGTGCGCTTTCAGCATTCGCGGCGCTGGAAGGTGCTTTATGTGCGCGGCACACAGTTGGCTCTCGACGATGGCGCGGGCAACGGCGTGCTGGTGTCGATGGAGGCGGCGGAGCGCGTCCCCAGCGCGGCCCAGTTCCAGCAAGAAGCGCGTGGCTGGCTGGAGCAACAAAAGGCCAGCGTCCGCCGCATTAGCAGCCCGGTTCGCACCGGTGACCGCGATCGCACGCAGGAGTCGTTCACCATGGAGGTCGAACAAGAGGGCAAGCCGGCCCTTCTCGACTATCACCTGATCCGGCAGCCCCTGGGCGGAGCCACGCTGGCCGTGCGCCTGGCCCCGGCCAGCGCGGCCAGCGTTCGCAAGGATATCGAACGCATCACGCGCAGCTTCACCGTCACGGCAACGATCAAGCCGCCCAGGTGAGAATCTCCGGGTATCGATCAAGAAAGCTTGGCGAGCGCTGCATCCAGTTCGGCGGCCGTGGGCAAGCGCCTTTGCCCAAGGCCGATGAGCTCGGCCATGAAGGAACAGCGCCGTGTTCCAGGCCCAGTTCGTGGCCCATTTCGTGAAGCACCGCCAGGGAAGTTTCCTGCACAGTGGTGCAGGCGATAATTGACCCTCCCCAACCGTGTTCAGTTCATCTGCCCCGACTAGGGCCCGCAAGCAGGCGCGCGGGTGACTTTTTTTCCGAAATCGAAAAATCTTGGGGAGGGTGCGGCGAATAACATCCCAGGAACGGCCACCCCTCCTGGCGTGCCGGCACTCATTTGAAATTTAAGTCACCTTCCGGAAAGGGGTTACAACATGTGCAAGAAGTTCGGGATCCTGGTGGCAATCGTGGCAGCTCTCGTGATCGGGCTCCGCTGGACCGGCGCGGGCAGCTACACCCGTACGGCCTTCCAGAAGCTCCAGGCTCAGGTGAAGGGCCAGGTCCCCCTCGAGTTCGAGATCGCTCGCCTGCAAAATGAAATCAAGCAGGTCATGCCCAACATGAAGAAGAACCTGGTCGCGGTTGCCCAGGAAACCGTGGCGGTTGAGAACCTGAAGAAGGAAATCAACGTCACCAAGGACAACCTGGCGAAGCAGGAAGCTGCCCTTCGCACCATGACCCAGGACCTCAAGAACAACTCGGCCTTCATCACCTACAACGGCAAGACGTACAGTGCCGAGCGGATCCAGCAGAAGCTGGCCCGGGATTTCGCCTCGTACCAGGTTGCCGAAAAGGAACTGGCCGCCCGCGAGCAACTGCTCGAGGCCAAGGAGCGCACCCTGGACGCAGCCCGCGAGCAACTCGCGGTCATGAAGTCGCAGAAGCAGAAGCTTGATCTCCAGGTTGCCCAGCTCGAGGCCGAACTCAAGCATCTCCGGCTGACCCAGTCGCAGAGCGAGTTCCACTTCGATGACAGCCAGCTCTCCCGCTGCAAGGAATTGCTGGGGGAACTCCGGACCCGTCTGGATGTCGAGAAGACCACGATGGAGCTGGAAGGGCAGTTCGCCAACGACTTCATCAAGGTCGAAGAGAAGCCGG
>JBFWSD010001242.1:0-2767 GCA_050248575.1 Gemmataceae bacterium | reverse complement strand
CGATGTGCGGGCGGCCCTCGATCAGCTCAAGGCGGCCCTCGACAAGGGGACGACCTTCGAGAAACAGGCGGCCCTCGAAACGCTGGGGGGCATCAAGGTCCCCGTCGCCGACGGCATCCTGCTCGACTGGCTGGAAGCGCTCGTGGCGAAGAAGGTGCCCGCCGAGCTGCAGCTCGACCTGCTGGAAGCCGCGGGCAAGCGGAACGACCCCGACATCAAGAAGAAGCTGGCTGCTTTCGAGGCGGCCCGCTCCAAGACCGATCCGCTGGCCGCCTATCGCGAGTCGCTCGTGGGTGGCGACGCCGAACAGGGCCGCCGCATCTTCTTCTTCAAGTCGGAAGTCTCGTGCCTGCGTTGCCACAAGATCAAGGGGGAAGGGGGAGAGGTTGGCCCGGATCTGTTCGGCCTGGCCGCCAAGCAGCCCCGCGAGTACTTGCTGGAAGCCATCGTTAGCCCGAACGCCAAGATCGCCGAGAACTTCGACACGCTGGTCGTCACGTTGACCAACGGCAAGTTCCTCACCGGCATCCTCAAGAAAGACGACGGCAAGCAACTCCAGCTGATGACCCCCGAGGGCAAGCTCCTCGTCATCCCGAAGGACGAAGTCGACTTCATGCAGAAGGGCAAGTCAGCCATGCCCGAGGACCTGCTCAAGCACCTGTCGAAGCGCGACATCCGCGATCTTGTGGAGTTCCTGGCGACGCAGAAATAGCAGTGACCAGTGAATGCGCAGCATTCGACTCGGCGAGCCGAGAGCGTATGCGACCGGAGGAGCGAATGAACCCGCGGAAACTCTGGATGGTTCTCGACGGGAGCTCGAGGCAATCCGTCAAGGAGCTGTTCGGCAACCACAGGATCTGTGTGGCGTTTCCCGCGCGGCGGCCGACATGGGCAAGCTCGCGCCACCTGCTCGTCGAAGTTCAGACACTTTACGGCGAGTACGGAGGATTCCTGGGTTCCTTGCAGTGGCTGCGCGGTAAACGACGCCAGGAGCAGGAGAAGAACCTGTCGAGCATGCTGCAGATCCTCGAGGAACTGGCGGCAGGTTCCGCTTTCGAGCTGTACCTGGAGGAAGAAGAAGAGGCAAATGAGACGGCTTCTGCCCGTGGCGAACTCGACATCGAATACCTGCTGCGCTTTCCGAGCAACCGGCGAGTCGTCTTTCACCAAAGCTCGACGTAATTGTGGGGCAGACGATGCTGGGGGCACTCTACCTGACAGGCACGATGATCTTAGCTGGAGCTGTCCTTGGAGACAGGAAACAGTCCTGGTCCATCGTGCTGCCTGCCTGGCTGTGGACGTCTTTCGTCGCCGCGCTGGCGAGTGTGCCCGCCGTGGTCTTGTTCGCCATGGCCGCGCTGGTTGGCGTGCAGGGTGATTCCATTGCCGACGGCATTGTTTTGGTGCTCTTGATGCTGGCCGTTGTGATCAGCTGGGGGCTGGGAGCTCTCGCCGGGCTGGCGAGCTGTAACTTGCCCGCGGCGCCGCGTATTCCAATGGTTGTCCTTGCCACACTAATCGTGGTGCCGGCCGTCTTGCTAGCGATGCTCGATCCTCTCGGATTGCTGGTCTTCTTGCTGTCCCCGGTGACGCTTGGTTTCTTGAGCGTTGCGTTGGTCGTCGTGACAGCGCCGTGCGGCAGAGAGTGACCAGCACGACCGTGCGTGACGCTGCAGCACCGACCAAGAAGGTAGCAACGACCCCGCGAGGGGTCGCAGAGATTAGCCGGTGGTCGAAGCGCAGCGCAGACCACCGGTGGAGGCGTCCCTAACAGAACGACCCCGTCAGGGGGTCGCAGAGCTGTGCTGCGACCCCTGACGGGGTCGAATGCTGAAGCATCAGTAACCGGTGGTCTGCGCTGCGCTTCGACCACCGGCTAATCTCTTCGACCCCTGCGGGGTTGTTGTTGTGCAAGGACAAGCATGATAGGATCGGCGAGCCGGGAGCGTAAGCGACCGGAGGAGGGACCGGAGGCAAGCGAATGCGCAGCATTCGGCTCGGCGAGCCGGGAGCGTAAGCGACCGGAGGAGCGACCGGAGAAAGCTGCGATGTAAAGAGAGAACGCCCGGCGACCGTCGCCGGGCGTTTCTCTATTGGGGAAGAGTTGGTGCCTGGGTGTTAGGACAAGCCGGAGCTTGTCGGCTGCGTTTTGGGTCAGTTTCGGCCCGCGCTGCCGCGCCGGGCTAACTGTCCGCCTTTGGAACGCGGCCCGCCGGGCAACTTGCGCGGAATTTCATCCTAGATTTTCATTCCCCGTTCTCGGTTACCCGCTTGGTGTGCCAACAAAAAACGCCTCCCATCCACGAAGGAACGGGAGGCGTTCGCGCTGGAAGCAATCGTGGTCAACGGCCCTCGTTGGGGCGGACCACGCGCGGCGGCACCGGATTCTGGGGCTGATTGCGATTCACCTGCGGGGCGCGTTCGAGGCGCCAGCCCGTCAGGTTCTGGCCATTCCACATCTGCGGCGGGTTGGGCGGCGCGAAGGTGTTGCGATCGACGCCGGCGCCCGAGACGAGCTTGGGCAGGTCCCACTTCACTTCATTGCCGTTGGGCTGCTCGAACCAGAGCTCGCGGGGCAGGAAGGTGCCCCGGCTCAGCACCAGGCGGGCACGCTGGAAATCCGCCTTGTCGTTCTCGAAGCGGGGCAGGATCTCGATGTACACGTACCACTGGTCTTCCTTGGTGAGCTTGAGCTCGTAGCGGCGCTTGGCTTCCGTGGCCTTCATGCCGAAGAGGAAGCCGAGGAAACTGTCGTCGGCGATCTGGC
>JBFWSD010001241.1:0-2770 GCA_050248575.1 Gemmataceae bacterium | reverse complement strand
TACAGCGAGAGCGGCGCTGAATCTCCAAGGGTTTTCTGTCATAAGTTGTGGATTCATCAAGTCTTAAAAAATCCTCCATTTTTCCTTGCCAGTCCCGAAAACGTGATCTATGGTGGGGGTGGAAAGACAGAAGTGTCTTCCCATCCTCGACAAAGGCATCCCCACGCCATTTTGGTGGGGTCGCAAAGCTATGGGCTTTCACCGTTCCGAGGGGGGGACGGAAAAGCTGCCAGGCTACCGAAGGGATGGACGGGACCCGTACGTATGCTTGGTGGTCCGGGCTCTCCGCAAGGGGAGCCCGGTTCTATTTTACCCCCAGCAAATCCAGCCCACACAACTCCCACCTCGCCAGTTCCTGACGCACCAAGTACACTAAGTTTGCTGGCAGCTTCACCTTCCGCAAGCAAGGACCCATTTTCATTGTCTGCGGTTTCATTCATTCACTGGAATGACACCCCGCCCGCGTCGGCGCGGCAGGGCAGCGTCGCCATCGGTAATTTCGATGGGGTTCATTGCGGACATCGCGCGCTGGTTCGCCAGCTGCGCGAAAGCGCACGGGCCGTCAACGGGCCCGCTGTCTGTCTTTCCTTCGATCCGCATCCGCTCGCGGTGCTGCGGCCGGCACAGTTTCAGCCCGTGCTCACGACGATGCAGCGGCGCGCGGAGCTCTTGCTTGCCGCGGGGGCCGATCATGTCGTCGTCCTGCGCACCACTCCCGAGTTGTTGCAGCTAACCGCCGAAGATTTCTTTCGCGAAGTCATCGTTGACAGGCTGCAAGCCCGCGCCGTGGTGGAAGGGCCGAACTTCTCGTTCGGCCGCGATCGCGCTGGCACCATCGACACCTTGCGAAACCTGTGTGGGGCAGCGCAAATCGAGCTGAAGATACTCGAGGCGGCCACTTCTCCCGAGGGCAAGCCAGTCTCCAGCAGCCGCGTGCGGGCCGCGTTGCTGGAAGGAAACATCGAACTGGCCAGCGAACTGCTTGGCCGCTGCTACGCACTGGCAGGCACGGTGGTGAAGGGGGCCGCGCGCGGCCGGTCTCTCGGCTTCCCCACGGCCAACCTCGAGGAGCTTGTCGTACTGGTGCCGCGCGACGGGGTCTATGCCGTGCGTGCCAGCTGGGGCAAGCAAGTGTGGCCCGGGGCCGCGAACATCGGCCCCAACCCGACCTTTCAGGAGCAGGCCCGCAAGTTCGAAGTGCACTTGCTTGATTTTGCGGGCGATCTGTACGGCGAGCGTCTCGACATCGAGTTCGTGGCCCGGCTGCGCGATACACGCAAGTTCGCTTCGCGCGATGAACTCATGGAGCAACTCGGCAAGGATGTGGCCGAGGCCCGCCGCCTGGCGAGTCAGGAGTGAGCATGTCCGATGAACTTCGACAGCGTTTGACCCGCATCCTGGCCGAGGAAGTAGCGCCCGCGTTGCAGATCGACGGCGGCGACGTCGAGCTGGTTGGGCTCGACGGCCGAGTCTTGCAGGTAAGGCTGCACGGAGTGTGCAGCGGCTGCCCGAGCACGATCATGGCCGTCATTCATGGGCTGGAACACGAGCTCAAGCAGCGCGTGCCCGAGATCGACTATCTGGAAGCCGTGCCGTGACGTGGCCAGCTAGCTCCTGGGCAGGTTGAAGGTGCGCAGGTTCACTCCGCCGCCCGGAGGTTCGGGCGGTGGCTCGGGTGCGGCAGCGCCCAGGGCGCCGATGCCCATCAGCAAGGCAATGGCTCCCAGGGCGCCGGCGCCAAGGATGAAGTAGAAACCGATCTTCCAGTCCTTCTTCCAGTCGTCGTAGGCGAAGAAGTCGAAGGCCATGAGCTTGTCGCCGTGGGTCGCGGTAGTGGCGGCCTGGATCTGGTTGAGCTCATTGCTCCAGTGGCGGCGGCCCGCGCGAAGTTCGCCCTCGAGAATCTTGCTCTTGGTCTTCGGGTTGAGAATGGAAATCAGCCAGCGGTCGCCGACCTTGACCAGGTAGACCTGGCCGACGGCCACGTCGGTGTTGCCCTTGATCAGGAAGAGGTCAGTCGGGACGATCTTGTCGGGAGTGAACTTGACGAAAGGAGTGGGCAGCTCGGCCGCGTCGTCGATCTTGGCCAGGTCGGCCGTCTTGACCTCGGCCGGCCCGTCGAGGATCCAGTTCCATGCCTTTTGCGAATAGAACCAGGCGCCGACGGCCCCGCCCAGGCAGACAACGCCCATCGTCAGAAAGACACGTGCCCGTGGGTTCATGACGTGCTCCCGGATTCTGCGCCCCAAACCTATCGGAGCCTACGTCGCAGCGGAGCCAAATTCAAGTAAGCGCCATGGGCAAGCTGTATGACTACGTCGGGCCCGAGGAGAAACGCGCTTCGGCCTCGCCGACGCGGTGTTGCATCGATTCCGCGGAAGCGTTGCAGGACTGGATGAGACTGCAGCCCGCGCGTGGCGACTCGATCCCGGCGACCTTCATCGTCGATGAAACAGGCAGGCTCTGGCTGGCCGATCGGCGTTCCGAACATGTGGCCTGTGCAGCGGGCCGCCCGGTGCTCGGCGCGGGCGAACTCTTCTTTGATTTGACCACGGCGCCGCGCGTGGCCGAGGCGTCGAACCAGTCGACGGGCTACTGTCCCGAGCCGGAATCGTGGTCGGCGCTGGCGGCGGCCCTCGATCGGCTGGGCATTCCTCATCCCGGCGGCTTCACGCAGGTCTGCCATTTCCGTCGCTGCAGCGCGTGCGGGCAGCGGAATATCGTGAAAGAAGCAGACTCCACCTGCGCGGTGTGCGGCGCGGAGTTGCCC
>JBFWSD010001240.1:0-2770 GCA_050248575.1 Gemmataceae bacterium | reverse complement strand
AGGAGGCCCTCACCTTGATGGCCCGCCGCGAAGGCATCCTGCTCGATCCCGTTTACACCGCCAAGGCCATGGCCGCCATGATGGACGATGTGCGAACCAAGCGCGAGCCCGCCGGCGAGGTGGGCGTGTTCATCCACACCGGCGGCGTGCCCGCGGTCTTCGCCTATCGGGATGAGATGCTCCAGTGAGGAGCAGCACGCTCACGATCATTTCTGGAAGAACTGCTTCACGGCTTTCAGCAATTCGGGGGAGGGCTTCTCGGCGTGGTAGACGCTCTGGCGGATGCCACTGCGCGGATTGGGCGTGGTCATGATCCACAGCCCTTCCGTGCCGGGCCGGGGCGGGCCAAGGGCGCCGCTGTTCAGAAAAGCGCCCTGCACGCTCTTGAGCTTGGCTGGCCCCTTGATGATTTCCTTCACCTCGATGGTGCAAACGTCGTGGTTGGTGCCCTGCACCGTGACCGCCTTGGTCACCTTGCCCAGCAAGGCCACGTCGATGTTCTTGGCATTGGCTTTCAAGGTGTTCAGGCAGGCGTCCACGACCGGATCTTCGGCCCGGGCCTAGGCGGGCCAGAACGGCACGACAAGGAACAATGTCAAGGCGAGGCAGCGCGTCATGGCGATCTCCCGTACTGAGGGCACCTTTCCTCGAACGGGGCAGCCCGCCGAACTTGCGCGACGGCTATTCCTTTGCCTTCACACAACGAAAGCCGATGGCATCGCTCTTGGCGGAGGCCGCAGCCTTCATCCGGGCCGCCGACCGGCACTGGTCGGCTTGATGCGCCCACGAGCCGCTGCGGATGACTCTTTCCTTCGCGTCCTTCTCGTTCCAGGCAGAACCGTCGGTGGGTGCGTCCTTGTAAGTGTCGTGCCAGGAATCGGCGCACCATTCCCAGATATAGCCGTGCATGTCGTAGAGGCCCCAGGGATTGGGCTTCTTCTTGCCCACGGGCGGATCTTCCCCCTTGGAGTTGCCCCGGAACCAGGCGTAGGCAGCAAGATCGCTGGCATCGTCGCCGAAGGAGTACGCGGTCTTGGTGCCGGCGCGGCAAGCATATTCCCATTCGGCTTCGCTCGGCAGTCGGATGACCTCGTCGCCAGCGATCAGCTTGCGTTCGCGGAGGAGTTGCGTGAGCTTCTTGCAGAAGTCGTTGGCCTCGTCCCACGTGACCATCTCGACGGAGTTGCGCGGGCCCTTCCACTTGCTGGGATCCTTGCCGGTGACGGCCTCGTACAGTTCCTGGGTGACCTCGTATTTAGCCATGGCGAATGGCTTCATCAACTTCACCTGGCGGGCCGGTTTTTCACTGGCAGGGTCGTCCTTGCCGTCGGAGCCCATGGTGAAAGCAGGCGGAAACTTGCCCTGGCCCGGCGTGAGCGGCACGAACTCGGAGGCGAACAGCTTGAGGATGAAGTCCTTGTCGCCGCTGGGTTTCTTGTCCGCGCCACAGAGGAGGAGGGCCAGCCCCGCCGCCAGAATGCCGAAACTGCGCGTACGCATGATATCTCTCCGCTGCATGAGGGGCGAATGATGCTGCGAGAAGCCCGGCTTCTTGTCACTGCCGCGACCAGTCCTCGCCAATTCGAGAAGCCGGGCTTCTTGGTCGCCCCGTGAGTCTACCACTCCGACTTCGCGCGCTCCAGCTTCTTGCGTGTCCACGCGGCGAATCTATAATGATGCAGGACGTTCGCCGGACCGGGCGGCTCGATTTTCTCCCGTCTGCTTGACGGAGGGGAAAAAGCAGTCCATGGTCGAAAGGCGAGCGAAAACATCTCGAATCGACTTTGCCCTGCCGGCTCGCAGGCAACCAGGCCAAGTCTGAGCGGGATTCACGATTCTATCCGGCGGTGGAGGGGTCGGTGGTTCGGTTCCGAACGTTTCGCAACGACGATCCGCCGCAGCTGGTCGAGATCTGGAATGAAGTCTTGACCGGACGCAGTGCTGCGCCCCTGCGCAATGCCACACCACTCGAACGCCATGTCTTCGCCAAGCCCTACTTCGATCCGGCAGGGCTGATCGTTGCCGTCGACGAGAACGACAAGCTGGTCGGTTTCGCCCATGCCGGTTTCGGGCCGAACAAGAAAGAAACGGCCCTCTCCCTGCAGGCGGGCGTTACCTCGGTAATCCTGGTCATGCCGTCGCACCAGCGCAAGGGGATTGGCTCGGAGCTCCTGGGCCGCTGTGAGGAATACTTGATCCAGAAGGGGGCCCGCTCCGTGTTCGCCGGGCCGATGTGGCCCCTCACGCCATTCTATTTCGGACTGTACGGGGGCAGCGACCTGCCCGGTTTCCTGGTCAGCGACGAAGGGGCTGCACCCTTCCTCGAGTACCACGGCTACCGCCCGTCGAACACCTACCTGGTGTTCCAGCGCAGCCTGGAAAAGCCGGTGAGCATTCCGGATGGCAGATTTGCGGCGCTGCGAAGAAAGTACACGGTGCGTGTGGTGCCGCCCAGCAGCGTGGGAACATTCTGGCACGAGGCCGTTTTTGGCCCGGTGGAGCCGCTCGAATTCCGCCTCGAAGAAATTGTCACCGCCAAGCCGGTGGCCCGGGCACTGGTGTGGGAGATGGAAGGCTTCAGCTATCGCTGGGGCGTACCGACCGCGGGCATCCTCTCGGTCCAGACGCGCGAAGACAGCCGCCGCCAGGGGCTGGGCAAGCTGCTCATGACCAACGTGCTGAATTACTTGCAAGAGCAGTATTTCGGCCTGGTGGAAGTTCATGCCATGGAGAGCAACCAGGCAGCCGTCGGGCTGTTCAAATCGGTCGG
>JBFWSD010001239.1:0-2771 GCA_050248575.1 Gemmataceae bacterium | reverse complement strand
CCTTGTGTGGGTGGCGCAGACAATGATGGCGCAGCCACGCTCAACCAATCCTTTGATACTAAATGCGGCCTTCAGGCAAACATCCACATGCTGTCCGTTGTGATCTGGGCCACCACCGAATTCACCCACCTTCCCTGTTTGCCCGCACCAGGGCCGCCACCAGGCCGGGCGACGTGTACTCCTTAGCCTCGGCGTGAACGGGCAGCCCAAGCTCGGCAATCGTCGCAGACGTGACCGGGCTGATGCTGGCCAGGCGGACGCGGCCCGCCTTGATGTGCGCGCGGGCTGGTTCATCGAGCGCCCCCAGCACGGCGCGGGCGATGTTCGAACTGGTCAAGGTGACCCAGTCGATCTCGCCACGGCAAACTTGCGCGAACTCGGGGCTCGAGCGGTCCAGAGCATCGACCTGCGAATACACGGCGATCTGCTCGACCTGGGCCACTTCTTGCAGTTCATCGCGCAGGAGTTCGCGGCCCCGATCGGCGCGGGCGAGGAGCACGCGCTGCCCGCGTACTTGTTCTTTCAGTTCGGCGGCGAGTGTTTCCGAGCGATACTCGGCGGGCACCAGGTCGGCCCGCAGATGAAAGCGGGCCAACGCCTCGGCCGTGGCGGGCCCGATCGCGGCCAGCTTGATGCCCCCCAGTTGCCGCAGGTCGAGCCCGAGCTTGCCAAGCCGGCCCAGCAGGTAATCCACCCCGTTGGCACTGGTGAAGACGAGCCATTGATAACTGCCCAGCGCGCGCAGAGCACGATCGACAACCGACCAGTCGGGCGGATCCTGAATGGCCACCGCGGGCAGCACGAGCGGCGTGGCGCCCGCCAGCTCCAGTTCATGCACCAGGTCGCTCACCTGATGTCTGGGCCGCGTGACCAGGATGCGCTGCTGGAAAAGGGGCCGCTTTTCGAACCAGTCGAGTCGCTCGCGCAGGCTGACCACTGGCCCGATCAGCAAGAGGGCAGGGGCAGCCAGCCCGCGATCCTGCACGGCCGCGGGCAAGCCGGCCAGGGTGCTCACTACCGTGCGCTGGCGATTGGTGGTTGCCCAGTGGACGGCGGCCGCCGGCGTATCGGGGCCTTTGCCATGTGCCAGCAAATCGTTCACGATCTTCTCGAGGTGGGCCATGCCCATGTACACGATCAGCGTGCCCGGAAAGCGGGCCAGCCACGCCCAGTCGACGGCACTCTCCCCCTTGCAGGCGTCTTCGTGCCCGGTGACCACAACGAAGCCGCTGGCATGAGCACGATGCGTGAGCGGGATGCCAGTGCAGGCAGCCGCACCCAGGATGGCAGTCACGCCGGGCACGATCTCGTAGGAGATGCCGGCCTGACTGAGGGCCTCGGCCTCTTCGCCGGCGCGGCCAAAAACGTGCGGGTCGCCACCCTTGAGGCGGACGACGCACTGACCGGCGCGGGCACGGTCGATCATCAACTTGTGAATCTCGCGGCTGCGCTGGATATGCGCGCTGGCCAGCTCGTTGACGCAAATGCGCTCGGCGCGGGGAGCATGCTCCAGGATCGACGTTGCCACCAGCCGGTCGTAAAGTACGAGGTCCGCCCGGGCTAGGCATTCCACGGCGCGCAGCGTGAGGTAACCCGGATGGCCCGGGCCCGCGCCGACCAGGTAGACTTGCGGTTCCGTCAAGGCAGTTGGAAGCTGGTGAAGACGACGGTCATCTCGGAGGGATTATAGCAGAATCGAACACGCCCGACGCTCTATGCAAGAAGAAGCCCGGCTTCCGACGCCGCAGGAATGGTGTCCCAGCAGGTTCAGAAGCCGGGCTTCTTGCTCCTCTACCGTCTCAGGCGCTCAGATCGAGTAGCCTTTGCAGCGGGTTCATCTCGGGCCGCGGCTTCTTCAGCTGGAGCGCGCGCTTCAAGGGCACGGTGGCAGGCTGCTTCGTCTCGTTCGTGGGCTGCTTTGCCTGCTGGGCTTCGTTTCTTGGTTCCGGTTGCGTGGACATGCTCTCCCCCTGTTCCGAAATGGCGGCGTCGGTTTCGGCCGCTTGGTGCCAATCGAGAGGGTTTGGCCGAAACCGCACGCCATCATTGAGACATGCTGTCGAGTCGTTGCGGTTCGGTTGTTGATACTGTTCCGTCTTGTTCGATTCCATTCTACGGGCGGTGACTTTTTCGCATGAACCAATCTTGTCGATTACGGGCAAATCCTGGCGGAAAGAGGGCGGACTTTGCCGAAAAAGCGGACTGCGAAGAGGCGTAGCCTCGGGCAAAGATGCCCACTTGCATCGATGGTGCGAGAACTGTAGTGAAGATCAGCGTCGCGGCGGCGGCGCCGGCGGGATCGCCGGCAGCAAGTTGACCCGATTAGGGGCAACTTGCCGGATCGAGAAGAACATGTCGGTATTGCCGCACGGTACGCGTCCCTGGAAAAGAAGTGGGCGGGGAGGTTTGGCCCCGAGGATCTGCATGGCCTTCACGGTGGGCCGAGGGACGTTCTCCCAGGTGATTTCGCCCGGAAGAAGAACCATGGGCCGGCCCGGCGCTGCCTGCACAACAATGGGTGCCCCCGTGTCGTTGCGGAGACCGAGCCAGGCAGCCTGTGCGTACGAGGGGCCCCCCGCCAGCAACACCGTTGCCAGCAATCCGAGCGTCCGAATGTCCACCACGCGCCGCTTCATGGCTGGAAATTCTTTCTGTGCAAGTCGTTTGATCGTCAGTGGGGGAACCGCGATCTAACGTAGAATAACTCTCGCGGTCGAACTTGCGCAGGAAAATGTTACAAATCTGGCGGGGCCTTCCCGTACCAGCCGTTT
>JBFWSD010001238.1:0-2772 GCA_050248575.1 Gemmataceae bacterium | reverse complement strand
CCGCCAGCCGGGCCAAAGTGATCGAGCGCTGCCCGGATGACCAGCAAGGGCCCAAGCAGGTTGACGTTGATCTCGCGGTGGAACTCCGCCTCGGTCAGTTCCGCGATGGGCATCGGCTGATAAACCCCGGCGTTGTTGACCAGGATGTCAAGGACGCCGAAGGCTTCCTTTGCCCGCTCGAATAGTCGGGCCACATCGACGGCGCTCGCAACGTCTGCTTGAATCGCTATGCCACGGCCACCGGCGGCGATGATTGCGGCGACGGCGGCTTCCGCACCGGTCCGATCGCTCGCGTAGTTCACCACGACGGCCGCCCCCGCAGCCGCCAGTTCCCTGGCGATTCCCGCACCAATGCCCTTCGACGCCCCTGTCACCAGGGCGGTCTTGCCTTGTAACTTCGACATGGTTTCCACCTCCTTCCCCGTAGACACGCCGGAGAGGAGGCTGTGACAAGACTTTTCAAGATTCTTCAGTTGAGGTGCAGGGCTGCCCCGAAATCGCCACGGTCGAGCAGCTGCCGCAGCCAGTCGATCTCGATCTTCGGTTCCAGGAAGGGATGCGCGCGAAAAATGGCCGCGTATTGTTCGTCCACGGCGTTCTCAATGGTCCGTATGGTGCCAGCAGCCGCTTCCTGGATGCGCCGCAAGTGCAACGGGACGAATTGCAGGTGATCGGGATCGACGTGCCCCGCCTCGATGAAGCCCTTGGTCTTCTTCGGGCAGCGGCAGTGATTGCTCGCGTTGACCAGGCCGCACTGGCCGCTCATGAACTGATAAAGGTCACGTCGGGCGCGGGCCAAACTTTGCCGGAAGTTATCGGCGGACATTTCCATGATTTCACTGCCGACCTTATCGCTGGCCCCGAAGATCTCGCCGAGTGTGAAGATCAGCCGTTGCTTGCGGTCGAGACACAGCAGCATTCCAGTGGTGCATGAAATCTTGGCCTCTTCGACCAGGAGCGGCACATCGACCGGCACGGACTTCGCGTCTGGCAAGTCCAGGTCGGGCGTGTTGTTGATGGCGTCGGCGTAACTCGAAAAGGTCTGGGTCTCGAGTTCGCCACCGCGGCGCTTCATGTTCAAGACGTGGTTGGCCGTGATGCGGTAGAGCCAGGTACGGAACTGGCATTCCCCTTGGAAGGTGCTGAGTCGAGTAACGGCCTTGACCAACACATCCTGCGTGACTTCCTCGGCATCCTGCGTGTGAAAGACCATGCGCAAGGCGATGTTGTAAATCCATGCCTGATGCCGCAGGATCAATTTTTCGAGGGCGGCCCGACTGCCATTCTTGGCCTGCTCGATCAGTTCGGTATCGGTCGATTCATCGACGACTTCGGCAAAGGGATTCTGCACGGCCGCGTTCCTCGGGACCTATGTAAACGCCGATTCGATCATACGAGGCTTTCGCTGCGGCGCCTCGGCAGCGTGTTGTGGGCTGTGGCAATCCAATGCGCAAGGACGAAAATCAACAAAGTGATGTCCATCGTTGTCGCATTCGACACCCATTGCTACCGGGATTCGTTTGGCTCAATCTTCCGACTTCACCCAGATGAACAGCATGTTGCGGCCGTACTTGCGAATGTCCCAGGCCGCGTGTTCGGGCAGCTGGTCTTCCGCGAAGTTGTTCTCCGTTTGCAGCACGATCACCGTGCCGGGCGGCGACTTGCTTTGCAGGCTGGCCACCGCGGCCAGCAGCTCGTCGAAGCGTTCGGTCAAGTCAATGAAGGGCGGGCCCATGAAGATGTTGACGGACTCGTTTGGGGGCTGCCAGCGTTCCACGAAGCGATAAACGTCGCTCCGCTGCACGCGGGCCTGGTCGGTGACCTCGAACTCCTCGAGATGTTCCTGGATGCGGGCCGCGTGACGCACGTCGCGTTCGAGAAAGACCACACTCGATGCGCCGCGGCTGAGAGCTTCCAGGCCGACAGCGCCGGTGCCCGCGAACAGATCGTAGAAGGTGCGGCCCGGCACCGCGTTGCCCAGGATGCTGAACAGGGCTTCGCGCACCATCTGCGGCGCCGGGCGGAGCTTGCCCGAAACGTCGCAGTTGAGCTTGCGGCCCCGCAGGGAGCCGGCCACGATTCGAAGTTTCACGCGCATCGGCAGGGACCTCATGAACACACTCGACCTGCGAGCCGGCGGTGTAAGTCGCCAGGAAGCAGCCTCCGGGGGCTAACACCCCCGGTTCGCCAACGCGAAGGATCGCTTCACTTCTATTGTTCGCGATCTCGCGCCGCTTGGCAATGTGTCCGGGGTTGGACTTCTGCCCGCGGCGTGGCACAATGGGGATGGGAGTAACGGTTGCGCCAGGGTTTCGTTTCGTTCGATGTTGGATGTTGGGCGATCGATGTTGGATGTTCGGGTTTGCCCGTCGTGAATTACCCGTCGTGCTCTGCACGAATCTCGCTCCCATTCGCGCATCCAACACTCAACATCGAACCAGTGTTAGCCAGGTTTCCAACATCGAACCACAGCGCCAACGAATGGCGGCGGCCGGCGGTTGAAAGCATAGATCGCTTGGCTTTTCCGGGGGAACGGACATGAGCACGCGACGGATCGGGCTGGTGGCGGCAATCCTGGCCGTGGCCGTGTGGCTAACGTGCCGAACGCAGCCCCTGGTGCTGGCACAGGTTGCGGATCGGCCGCGCGAACCGCTGGTCGATGCCGTCAAGCAGGCCATCGAGCGCGGCGTCCAGTTCCTCCGCGACCAGGAAAAAGGGCAGGGCCACTGGGAGCACATCCCGGACCTGGCCTTCAACTTCCCCATGAAGGGC
>JBFWSD010001237.1:0-2774 GCA_050248575.1 Gemmataceae bacterium | reverse complement strand
GACAACTATTCCACCGGCCGCCGCGAAAACAACGAGAAACATCCCAACCTGACCATCGTGGAAGGCACCATCGCGGACGCCGGGCTGGTCACCAAGACGTTCACGTCGTTCGGGCCGGACGTGGTCATTCACGCAGCCGCCTCCTACAAGGATCCGGAAAACTGGGCCGAGGACACCCTGGCCAACGTGCTGGGCACGGCCAACGTGGTCAAGGCCACGAAGCAGACCAGCGCCAGGAGGCTGATCTATTTCCAGACCGCCCTCTGCTATGGTCTGCAGCCGGTCGAGCAGCCCATCACGCTCAACCATCCAATCCGCCCGGGCGGCAGCAGCTATGCCATCACCAAGACCGCGGGCGAACAGTACATCGAACTGAGCGGCCTGGAGTTCATCTCCTTCCGGCTGGCGAATGCCTATGGCCCGCGCAATCTGTCGGGGCCGCTGCCCACGTTCTATCATCGCCTGACCCAGGGCAAGCCCTGTTTCGTGATGGATACGCGCCGCGACTTCATCTACATCGAGGACCTCGTTGCCGTGGTCGTGAAGGCGGTCGACGGCACCGGCCGCAAGGGCGCCTATCACATCTCCTCGGGCGGCGACTTCGCCATCAAGGAACTGTTCGACGCCACCATCAAGGCGATGGGCATCAAGCTCGACAAGGACGTGGAAGTTCGGCCTCGCGCAGCCGACGACGTCTTCACCATCCTGCTCGATCCTTCCAAGACCGAGAAAGACTTCAACTGGAAGGCCACCACCAAGCTGGAGACAGGCGTGCAGAAGGCCATGCAGTGGTATCGCACGCACGAGATCCAGCAGACCTTCACGCACCTGAAGCCCACCGAGGAAAAGAAGCCCGAAGCGGCGTGACCCTGGCCCTTGCGAGGAGCCCGGCCTGGCCAGCGCGATTGTCTGCGCCGGGCTTCTTGCCAGCTGACTCATCCGGAGGGAGCAGGACATGAAGGAATTCCAGAACCAAAAGATTCTGGTGGTCGGCGGCGCCGGTTTCGTGGGCAGCAACCTGGTCAAGGCGTTGCTCGCGTGCCAGCCGCGTCAGGTCGTTGTCGTGGATAACCTGCTGTCGGCGGAGCGCAGCAACGTGCCCGACGATCCGCGCGTTCATTTCCTCCAGGGCTCCATCAACGCTGCCGACATCGCGAAAGTCCTGCCCGACGATCTCGACTATGTCTTTCACCTGGCCACGTTTCACGGCAACCAGAACTCGATGTACGACCCGCTCGCCGACCACGAGAACAACACGCTGCCCACTCTGATGCTGCTCGAACGCATCAAGGGCTGCAAGTCGATCAAGAAGGTTGTCTACTCGTCGGCGGGCTGCACCGTGGCCGAGAAGACTTACGACGCGCCGCAGGCAACCACCGAAGAGGCCCCCGTGTCGCTGTTCCTCGATAGCCCTTACCAGCTGTCGAAGATCTTTGGCGAGTTCTATTGCAACTACTACTGGAAGCAGCACGGCGTGCCCGCCGTGCGCGCACGTTTCCAGAACGTCTATGGACCCGGCGAGATCCTCGGGGCCGGCCAGTGGCGCGGCACCAGCGCCACCATCTGGCGCAACGTGATCCCGACTTTCGTCTACAAGTCGCTCAAGAAGCTACCACTGTCGGTGGATAACGGCGGCGTCGCCAGCCGCGACTTCATCTACGTGGAAGACATTGCGCGTGGGCTCATGTGCTGTGCGGCCCGCGGGCACGCCCCCGGCGCCTACAACGTCGCCAGCGGCGACGAGACGACCATTCTCGAACTGGCCCAGACCATCAACCGCCTCACCGGCAACCCAACTCCCATCGAACTGGCCCCCAAGCGCACCTGGGACCGGTCGGGCAAGCGCTACGGTTCCACCGACAAGGCACGCGACGAGATCGGTTTCGCGGCCGCCGTCAGGCTCGAGGAAGGCCTCCAGCGCACGATCCAGTGGACCGAAACGAACATGAAGATGATCGAATCCTGCATTGCCCGCCATCAGCAACGTGCAGCCGCCTGACGGATGAATCGACCGTAACACACTGACCATAGTCCAGGCGTCAGACGATCAGGGCTGACTTGCCTTTCCGGTTCACCGCTTGCGGATTGGCGCCCGCATCGAGCAGGGCGGCGATCAGTGGCCGACGATCCACGCGCGGGCTGGCCTTGCCGACGTGGAAGAGTGGCGTCTCGCCTGCCTCGTCGCGCAGATTCGGATCGGCGCCCGCCTCCAGCAGCACTCTTACCGTCCGCACGAAGCCGGCCTTGCAGGCGAAATGCAGGGCGGCGCGGCCCCACCAGTGCCGATCGTTCACGTCGGCGCCGTGAGCGATGAGCGCGCGCACGTAATCGGGATCGTCCTGCTGATGGTGATTGCCGGTACAGGCCCGCCAGATCCAGGTCGCCCACGGGTTGCTGGCGTAGTTGACGTCGGCGCCATGGCGGGTGAGCAGCTGCGAGAGCTCGGCGTGCAGGACCCAGCGGCCCGGGCCGACGCGGCTGGCGTCGGCGCCATGGTGGAGCAGGCTCTGCACCAGGGGCACGTCGTGCTGCTCGGCCGCGGCGCGCACCAGCACGGTGCTGAGCGGGCCAACCTCGGCACCGCGCCTGAGCAGCTCGAGCGCGACTTGACTCTGCCCGCTGGTGACCGCGTGCAGGAGCGGCGTGGCCCGGAAGATGTCGTGCGCTGGATCGGTGGCGTTCAGCAAGTCCAGGTCGCGCTCGAGCCAGCCCGCCACTCCCTCAAGGTCGCCGAGGGCCGCCAGCGTGAAGATGTCGGCGACGGCGCCGTACTC
>JBFWSD010001236.1:0-2780 GCA_050248575.1 Gemmataceae bacterium | reverse complement strand
ACCATCAAGATCCTCGACATGGGGCTGGTCTATTTCCCCGGCTCCACTCCCAACGAGAACTCCCAGCTCACCGTGGTGGGCACCGTGATTGGCACGCCCGACTACATTGCCCCCGAACAGACCCTCGATTCCCACTGCGTCGACATCCGCGCCGACATCTATAGCCTGGGCTGCACGTTCTACTACTTGCTGGCGGGCAAGCCCCCCTTCGGCGACTACCGGCTGATGCAGAAGCTGATGATGCATCAGACCAAGGATCCGAAGGCGATCAACGAGTTGCGGCCGGAAGTGCCGCAGTATGTCGCCGACGTGGTCCACAAGCTCTGCGCCAAGAAGCCGGAAGATCGGTACCAGACGCCGCTGGAACTGGCCACCGCCCTCACGCCGGCGCCGCCGCCGGGCAGCGCGCTGAGCATGATGAGCATGGTCCTGCCCGCGCACACGCCGTTGCCGGGATCGTTGCCGCCGCAGCAGCCCTCGGCGCCCGACTCGTCGTCGTCGATCCATTCGTCGCAGCGGCCGATCAGCATGTTCGACACGATGGCGCGGCTGCCCGAAGGGGGCAGCGCGGGCTCGACGATCATCAAGCTGAGCACGCCCATTCCGGACAGCGCACAGATCAGCGATGCGTTGCGTGCGCAGCCCGAGGCGCCGACGGGCCCGCCGCCGCCCCAGCAGTTTGCCGTGCTCAAGCGGCACAACGGCTGGGTGACGACCGTGTCCTTCTCGCCGAGCCGGCGCACGCTCGCCTCGGGGGGGGTGGACGGCGCACTGAAACTCTGGGACCTTGGTTCCAACCCGCAAGACAAGAGCATCGACGGCGCGCATTCCTGCGACATCACCAAGCTGGCCTACGCGCCGGATAGCGAGTACCTCGCCACCGCGTCGGGCGGACTCGAAGGCATGATCCGCCTGTGGCACTGCAACGGCACCGACGCCCGGCCCGCCCAGCAGATCACGCTCGGCATGACGGGCACCGACGCACTGCGTTTCTCCCCCGAAGGCAGGTTGCTGGCCGCGGGGGGCTCCGACAACAACGTCCGTCTCTGGGACGTGCACCTGGCCACTCCCAAGCTGCTGGCCACGCTCAAGGGGCACCAGTCCGACGTCAAGGAACTGGCTTTTCTGCCCGACGGCAACATCTTGATCAGTGCTTCCCGCGACGGCAGCATTCGCGTCTGGAACCTCGCCAAGTTCTGGTCCAAGGAGCAGGCCACGCTGGAAGGGCTCTGGGGGCAGGTCTTCAGCCTCGGCGTCGCCCCCGACGGCGACCGCATGGCCTTCGGCGCCCTCGATCAAAAGGTCTACGTCTGGGAAATGACCGACACCAAGCCGAAGTTGATGCGCGTCATCGAGGGGCACAACGGCACGGTCAAGATCTGTCACTTCAATCCCGATGGTGAGACGCTCCTGACCGTGTGCGACCGCGGGCTGTGTGTGCTCTGGGACCTGCGCACCGGGGCGCGGCGGCGGGAATGGCAACTCACTTCGGGCAGCCGCAGTTCCATGGCGGTGACCTTCGATGGCCGCTATCTGGCCGCTGGAAACTCCGATGGCACCATCAGCCTGTACCGCTTCTATCCGCGACGCGATCGGCCCGATTGAACCACGCCCGAATAGATTGCGATTCCGAAAAAATGTGCTATGGTTGGGCGGGGATTGCGGTACAGACTCCCATTCGTTGGAACGCTGCAAAAAAGGTGAAGACCAGCAGGCGCCAGCTGCAAGCTTCATCTTTTCTTAGCAGAGATACAGGATGAACAAGGCAGGAGTTGAATCGGGCGGACCGGCCTCCTTGCTGGCGCACCTCTGGCAGTTGAATCAACGCCCCGACGTCCATGAGATACTGCGGCAAGCAGGGAGCCTGACCACAGCACAGATCATTTCCGTGCTGTGCGTCGAACAATTCCAGCGCTGGCAGCGCGGCGAGCGCCTCAGCGTCGAGGATCTTGTGCGCCAGTATCCGTATCTTCATGACGCCGACGAGCTGGTCGACCTCATCTTCAACGAATACATGCTCCGCGAAGAACAGGGCGAAAGCCCGAACTCGGGAGAGTATTGCCACCGCTTTCCGCATTTGTTGCCCGCCTTGCAGAGGCGCTTCCAGGTACACCGGAAAGACCGCGGTGCCAAGCTGTCCCTGCTAGGCGCTGTGGAGCCGCCCCCCCAGCAAGTGGAGACGCCGGCCCTCGTGAAGCGGCGGCCCTGGCCGGAGCTGAAGAACTACGAGATCATTGAAGAAGTGGGCCGCGGCGGCATGGGCCGGGTCTACAAGGCAAGGCACGTTCGCCTCGACCGCATCGTGGCCCTCAAGCTGGTCAATTTTCATCGTCTCAGCGACGACGAGCGAATCATTCGCCGCTTCGAGCGTGAAGCCCGCGCGGCCGCGCAGCTCAATCATCCCAACATCGTTCTCATCTACGATTTCGACTTCGACGAGAAGAACGAGCTGTACTACATCTCGATGGAATACGTGGAAGGGCGCGACCTGCTCCGCATCGTGCAAGAGAGCGGGCCGCTCTCGATGGCCGCCGCCTGCGACTACATGCGGCAGGCAGCCCTTGGACTGCAACACGCCTTCGAGAGCGGCATGGTCCACCGCGACATCAAGCCTCCCAACTTGCTCGTGACCACACCCAATCCCAGCGCGAGCGAGAACCGCGGCATCGTCAAGATCCTCGACATGGGGCTGGTCCTTGTTCCCGAGGAGGGGGGCTCCCATCTCACCCAGCAAGGCATGGTGGTGGGCACTCCTGACTACATGGCCCCCGAACAGACGG
>JBFWSD010001235.1:0-2785 GCA_050248575.1 Gemmataceae bacterium | reverse complement strand
GCGCCGACCCGATCGCTTTCAACCAGGGCATCCCGCAAGCGTTGCGGCTGATGAACTCGCCGCAGTTCAATCGCGGCGGGCAGACCCTCGATCAGGCCATCAAGGCGGGCAAGACCCCCGGCCAGATCATCGAGAAACTGTACCTCGGCACGATCGCCCGCCGGCCGACCTCGAACGAGAGCCAGCGGCTGGTCGATTACGTCGAGAAGAAGAGCAGCAGCCCGAGGGACGGCTACGCCGACATCCTCTGGGCCCTGCTGAACTCGAGTGAATTTGGAATCAATCACTGAAACGCTGCCACGCACGGGCGGGCCGCAGCACCGGCCCGCAGTGCGCTTCCCACCCCAAGGAGAATTCCATGTTGAGCTTTCTCTCCCGCCGCGATTTCATGAAGCTGTCGGCCAGTGGCGCACTGGCGGCACCGCTGTCGGGCTGGCTCGGCGCTCTCGCCGGCCATGCCGCCAAGACCGAACAGAAACAACACAAGGCGTGCATCCTCTTGTGGATGGACGGCGGCCCTACCCATAAAGACACCTTCGACCTGAAGCCTGGCACCAAGGACGCGGGCGAGTTCAAGCCGATCCCGACTTCCGTGCCCGGCATCCAGATCAGCGAGCATCTGCCCCAGATCGCCAAGCTGATGAATCACGGCGCCATCCTGCGCGGCATGAGCACGGGCGAAGGCGCCCACGGCCGCGCCAAGTACTATCTGCACACCGGCTACAAGGAAGGGGTCGGCGGCCTGGTTTACCCCGCCATGGGCTCGATCGTTGCCAAGGAACTCGGCGATCCCAAGTCCCCCATGCCCAACTACGTGACCGTGGGCCGTTCGAACTACGGCTCGGGCCACCTGGGCGCTCACTATCAGCCCCTCAACGTGATCACCCCGTCGCGCGGCGTCGAGAACCTGCGGGCGCTCGTCGAAGGCAAGCAGTTCGACGGCCGCGTCGGCCTGCTCGACGAGATGGAGCGGGGCTTCTTCAAGGATTACCCGGCCGACTCCGTCAAGGCGCACCAGACCACGTATCAGCGTGCCGTCACGCTGATGCAATCGAAGGAAGCGAAGGCGTTCGACCTCTCACAGGAATCCGCCGCCGCCAAGGCGGCCTACGGCACCGGCACGTTTGCCGAGGGCTGCTTGATGGCCCGCCGCCTCATCGAAACCGGCGTCAAGTTCGTGGAAGTCAGCCTGGGCGGCTGGGACAACCATCAAGACCTGTGGGCCCGGATGAAGGTCAATTCGGCCCAGATCGACCCGGCCATCAGTGCCCTGATCAACGATCTGAAGCAGCGTGGTTTGCTCGATTCCACGCTGGTCATCTGGATGGGTGATTTCGGCCGCACGCCGAAGATCAACACCCGTGGCGCCAAGCCGGGCCGCGATCATTACCCGCGGGCCTGGAGCAGCGTGATGTGGGGCGGCGGCATCAAGGGTGGACAGGTCATCGGCAAGACCGACGCCGAAGGCGCCGCCGTGACCGAACGGCCCATCTCCGCCGTCGACTACATGGCCACCGTTTGCAGCATCCTCGGCATCGACTACACCAAGGAATACCAGACGTCGCGCGGCCGCCCGGTCGGCATCGTCGACAAGGGCTCCAACCCTGTCAAGGAACTGTTCGCATAATAACCGCCGCCAGGTCCCTGACAGCACCAGAAGCGATCCTCCTTACCCAGGAGGATCGCTTTTTTGTTCGTGGCCCGTGGCCGAGATCGCCGCGTCGCCTTAACCCGAGTAAGGGAAAAGGGTTCGGGTAACGAAAAATACCCTGTTGACAGTCGGCCCAATCGGGTATAATTACTTTCTTCCCCAAATTTGCGGGATTGACGTGTCTCGAAGACTCGAAGGTATGTGGAAAGGAAAGGCTACATGAGTCTGCGTATGCGGGTCCACGACCGCGAACCGATCGCCCTGGCGCTGCGTCGTTTCAAGAAGCTGATTGAACGCAGCGGCATGCAGAAGGAGCTTCGCTCCCGCCAGCATTATGAGAAGCCTTGCGAGGTCCGCCGCCGCGCTTTGCTCCGCAAGCAGAGTGCTGCCCGCCGTGGCAAGGCCAGCGCCTCGAAGTAACCCTTCAACATTCCGGCATGTTTCTCGCCGCCCTCCGCGTGCGCGCCGAGCGAACCGCGCTTTTCTATTCACAGCAGACTCCATTCCCGTTTACAATTCCTCAGCGATCGCGGAGAGCCCGCGGCTGTGAGCGTTGGTTGTTACAGAATCTGTAAGAATGAAGAGCAGGTCCAAACGCAAGACCTCCCCGACGAAACGGAAGTCGACACCAGCGTCAGGGACGAACACGAGGGAAGGAATGAGCACCGCTGTCAAGTACACCGCCAAGGACATCACCGTTCTCGAGGGGCTGGAGCCCGTCCGCCGTCGGCCCAGCATGTATATCGGCGGCGTCGATGCCAAGGGGCTGCATCATCTGCTCTGGGAAATCGTCGACAACGCCGTCGACGAGTACCTCAACGGCTACGCCGATAGCGTCGCGGTCACGCTGCACAAGCCGGGCGACGCGGTCACCGTCGCCGACAATGGCCGCGGCATCCCGGTCGACATTCACCCCAAATTCAAGAAACCGGCCCTCGAACTGATCCTGACCACGCTGCACTCCGGGGCCAAGTTCGGCGAAGGGGGCAATTACCTTCACTCCGGCGGTCTGCACGGCGTTGGCTCGTCGGTGGTCAACGCCCTGTCGAAGAAGATGGTGGCCACCATCCGCCGCGACGGCAACGAATGGGAGCAGACGTTCAAGCGCGGCGTCGCCGAGGGCAAGCTTGTCAA
>JBFWSD010001234.1:0-2791 GCA_050248575.1 Gemmataceae bacterium | reverse complement strand
TTGACTACCAGCAGCAGCGGGCCGCCCAGGGCCAGCGGCACCGACACCGACGGGTTCCCCTTGATGCCGTGGCCCAGCGCAAACAGCCCGACGCTACTGAAGAGCAGGATGAAGAGACCGCCCAGGAACGCCGACAGGATGAACCCCCAGAGCATGGTGCGTGGCGGAGTGATGAAGGCGCGGTCGGTCAGCACCGGATCGTGAAACGGATAGCTGAAGAGCTGAACCAGGGCCAACCCGCAAAAAGTCAGCCCGGCGCGTTGCTGTTGTTCGTCGGCCACGGGCAGCCCGTGCTCGACGATGCCGGGCGACAGCGCCCAGAGAATCGCCCCCAGAAGCACGCCGGCCAGCAGCATCTGCAAGACATCGGTGAGCAGGCTGGAACGCAGCCCGCCGCCCCAGCTGTAGTACACCGTGAACAACGTGACCGCGGCGACTGCCAGCCAGTAAGAAGAGCTGCCCTCACGGCCGAAGAATTGCGCGTAGACCTTGGTGTTCGACCAGACCTCGTTGTAGAGGCGAATGAAGACGGCGACCAGAAAGAGCTTCGCACAGGTTGGCCCGTACTTGTCGGCCAGAAAACCGGGCAGCGACGTGTGGCCGCCGCGCACGCGGATGAGATAGATGGCCACACCGGCGGTGATGAAGCCAAGGTAGTAGATCGCGTAGCCCACACCCCCCGCGAGGCCAAAGGCCGCGGCCAGGGAGGCCGCGTTGTCGATCGACTTGGCCATGATCCAGCTGATCGTCGTGCTCGCGACCAGTACCCACAGTCCGGGCGGCGCGCCGCTCTCGGCATGGCCGTCGAAGAAGGAAACGGCCCGCACTCGCCGCGGCGTGACCGCCAGGATCGCCAGCGCATAAACGCCCAGCACCAGCCAGGGAACAAGATCGGGTCCTGAAATCGCGAGTGGTGACGCCGCCATCATCAAGTGCGATTGTGACAGAACGACTGCCAACCGGGCAAGTCAGTGATTGGGGGCGAGGAAGGCGTCCGGAACCTGGACCTCGGTGTTAGCAACTTCGAGCGGGCACCAGAAGCCGGGCCGCGTGCCTTCCGTTCAGCCTCTTCGTCCCACCGGACCGGCGATTTTGCTATCATGCCGCCATGAAAACTTCACCCATCCTGTTCGCGTCGTTGATCCTGCTCGTCGGCCTGGTGCTCTGTGCGGCGCCCAAGAGGGGCCGGGCCGCCGACAAGAAAACCAAGCCGCTCGATAGCTCCTTCCTGCGCGACTATTCGCTCACGCGCGGCTACATGCTGGGCCGGCCGCAGAAGGCGACTCCCACGCCCGATGGCTCGGCGGTCCTCTTCCTGCGCGCGAAACCGCGCGAGGCCAAGATGAGCCTCTTCGAGTTCGACGTGGCTTCGCAGAAAACGCGCGAGCTCCTGTCGCCGGCGGCCCTCCTCAAGGGGGCCGAAGAAAAACTCACGCCCGAAGAGAAAGCCCGCCGCGAACGCATGCGCGTCAGCGTCGGCGGCTTCACCACCTTCCAGCTCTCCCCGGACGGGCAACTCATCCTGCTCAGCCTGTCGGGCAAGCTCTACACCGTTCGTCGCGGCGGCCAGCCCGACATCACCGAGTTGAAGACGGGCAATGGCACGCTCCTCGATCCCAAGTTCTCGCCCGACGGCGCACTCGTTTCCTACGTCCTCGATCACGACGTCTACGTCTACAACCTGCAAACCAACAAGGAAGAGCGCGCCACCACGCACGGCAATGAAAAGGTCAGCCATGGCCTGGCCGAGTTCGTCGCCCAGGAAGAGATGGACCGCTACACGGGCTACTGGTGGTCCCCCGATTCCAAGCGCATCGTCTACGCGGTGGCCGACGCCAACGACGTGGAAGTCTGGCACGTCAGCGATCCGGCGAAGCCCGAGCAAGAGCCCTTCACCTCGTTCTATCCGCGCCCGGGCAAGAAGAATGTCGACGTGCGGCTCGAGATCACCACCGTGGGCGACAAGAACGATGCCACCATCTTCTGGGATCGAAAGAAGCATCCTTACCTGGCCCAGGTGCGCTGGGACAAGCTTGGCCCGCTCACGATCACCGTGCAGTCGCGCGATCAGCAAGAGCTGGTGCTCTTGCTCGTCGATCCCAGGACGGGCAAGACTACGCCCCTGGTCACCGACAAGGACGCGGCCTGGATCAATCTCGATCCGAAGCTGCCCCGCTGGCTCGGCGAGGAGCGCTTCCTGTGGCAAAATGAATCGGACGAAGGCACGCAGCTGGAACTGCGCAGCAAGTCGAACAAGAAAGCCGGCGTGCTGGTGCCCGCCAGGCTCGGCTATCAAGAATTGATCGACGTCGATGCCGAAGCGGGCAACATCGTCTTCGCTGCCAGCACCGATCCGACGCAATCGCAGCTCTATCGGCTGAGCCTGAAGGAGGGCAGCAAGCCCGAGGCGTTGACGAAAGCACCCGGGCTGCACGGCGCCGTCTTCGCCAAGAATCACAGCATCTATGTAGAAACAACGGTTGGCCCGTCCGCGATGCCCGTGACCACGGTCCACCAGGCGGACGGCACGCGGATCGGCACGCTGCCCTCGGTGGCCGAGGAACCTCCGTTTGTGCCGCAGACCGAATGGGTCAAGATCGGCGCCAAGGAGGGCTATTACGCATCGATCACGCGGCCCCACGATTTCGATCCGAAGAAGAAATACCCGGTGATCGACTATGTGTACGGCGGCCTGCGACATCAGAAAGTGCTGCAGGCCATGAACACGCGCCTCATCGATCAGTGGCTGGCCGACCAGGGCTTCATCGTGGTCTCGATCGACAATCGCGGC
>JBFWSD010001233.1:0-2793 GCA_050248575.1 Gemmataceae bacterium | reverse complement strand
TTACGTCGAGCTCGAGCGCGAAGCGGGCCCGCAGCCCGGCGAATCGGCAGCCAGTTTCAAGGAACGGATCCAGGCGGACGAAAAACGACTCGCCGAGGGCGAAAACCAGCTCAACAAGCGCCGGACCGATTTCAATCTCGAATCGGCGGGCAAACGCCTCGAAGACCGCGTTGGCATTGCCCGCGCGCTGGGCCTGTCCAGACTGGTCCTCGAGATCCTCGACGGTTCCGACGAGGTGAAAAGGAATCCCGAGCTCTTCCGGGATCAGCTGGTGATGCTGCTGCTCAAGAGCGGCTATCTCAACGACGCCCGAACGCTGGCCGGGCTGAATGGCCCCAGCCCGGTCAATCTCATCAACGATCTGTGGCTGAACGTGTTGCTGGCCGCGGCCGACAACGACTATGATCGCGCCGACGACTACCTGGCCCGCATCCTCCGCGATGAGCGCGAAAAACGCAGCCAGACCTTGCTGCTCAGCACGCTCGAGATGACTTTACACGGTAATCTCGACCTGGGCCGATTCCCGCAAGTGGTGCGCGGCGCGGGCCAGCAGGCGAACCTGCGCACGCTGCGTGCGCTCCTCACCCTCGAAAAGGGCGACAACGCGGCCGCCCTCGAACAGTTCCGCCACGCTCTGGCCATCAGCCTGCCCGGCGAACTGGTGCAAGATATCGTCACCTGCTGGGGCTCCCAGGATCCGCTGGTCACGCTCGTCCACTTCCCACAGCGTTACCGGACCTTCTCCTTCGAATGGATGCCCATGGCCCTCTTCTATCAGCGCCAGCTCGAAAGCGCCAGCAGATTGAAGCGGCCATGAACGGCTCGCCTCAGGTCGACTTCGGCCGGGCAATCGCACAAGCCCAGGCGATGAACACGCCTTGCAAGGGGAGCCGTAGCCACAACACCACGGGCGGAAAACTTGGAAACTGCTCGGCGTTGAGCGCCATGTGGACGTTGGCCGGAAACACCGCAATCAATAAAGCGACGAGCCCCCAGGCGGCCAGCCGTCGGCAGCGTGGCACCCAGAGGGCAGCCCCCAGGATGATCTCGGCAACGCCGCTCGCGTAGACCAGTTCCAGGTGCCAGGGCAAGTAAGGGGGCATGATCCGCACGTAGAACTCGGCGCGCACAAAGTGATTGATGCCCGCGGCCACGAAAAACAGCCCGAAGAGATAGGTGGTGAGGTTTCGCATGGACATGGTTGCATGCCGATGAAATTGCCTTCCAGTCGCCCGCGCTGCTGGACTATACTAACCTCTCGCTTCATCCGAGACCGAGGGAAACAACCATGCGACCTGCCGCCTTCCGATCCTGCCTGACTCTTGCCTTCGTGTTGCTGGCCGCCCCGGCATGGGCCGAGAACTGGCCCCAGTGGCGCGGGCCCGCGGGCAACAATATCAGCACCGAGACCAACCTGCCCACCGAGTTCGGACCGGTCAAGAACCTGGCCTGGAAAGCGCCTCTGCCCGGCATGGGGGGCTCCACCCCCATCATCTGGGACAAACGCCTGTTCATCACCGCCGAGGACGGCGAGGACCTCGTGTTGCTCTGCTTCGACCTCGACGGCAAGGAACTCTGGAAGTCCAAGATCTCCAGCGGCAAGAAACGCTTTCGCAACGATGAGGGCAACCAGGCTTCTCCTTCCCCGTGCACCGACGGCAAGCACGTCTGGGTCTTCTTCGGCACCGGCGAGTTTGCCTGCTGCGACATGACCGGCAAGATCGTCTGGGAATTCAATGCCGAGGAACGCTACGGCAAGTTCGATATCCTGCACGGCATGCACGTGACGCCGCTGCTCGACGGCGACCGCCTCTATCTCTCACTCCTCCACGCGGGCCGCAGCTGGGTGGTCGCCCTCGACAAGGCAACCGGCAAGGATGTGTGGAAGGTCAACCGCCCCACCGACGGTGATTTCGAGGGCACCCATTCCTACGCTTCGCCGGTGATGTGGCGCAAGGGCAAAGACGCCTACCTCATCGTCCACGGGGCCGATTACACCACTGCTCACGATCTGAAGGACGGCCACCAGATCTGGCGGCTCGGCGACCTCAATCCCAAGGGCAACCGCTACGACCGCACCTTCCGCATCATCGCCAGCCCGACCGTGACGCCCGACCTGATCGTCATCCCGACCTGCAAGTCGGGTCCAGTCGTGGCCCTCAAGCCCGACGCCACCGGCGACATCAAGGCGGGCAGCAAGTTCGAGCAATGGCGCATCCCGCCGGGCAGCAAGGAAGTGCCGAATCGCACGCCGGATGTGCCCTGCCCGTTGATCGACAACGGACTGATCTACATCGTGCGGCAGTACGGCCTCGACACCGGCGCCCTCTATTGTTTCGATCTCGAGACGGGCAAGCAGATCTATGTGCAGAAGCTGACGCCGGCCCGCTATCGCGCCACGCCCGTGCTGGCCGATGGCAAGATCTACATCGTGGCCCGCGACGGCGTGGTCACGGTGGTCAAGCCGGGCAAAGAATTCAAGCTGCTGGCCACCAACAAGATGGGTGACGAGATCGCTGCCTCCCCCGCCGTCTCGCAGGGCCGCATCTACCTGCGCGGCTTCAAGGGACTCTACGCCATCAGCGAAGGGGGCAAGTAGTCACGCGAACCGGGCGATCGGGTCGAAGCACCCGATCGCCCTGCAGTGCCGGGTAGTTGACTCGAGAGGGAACCCCAAAGCAACGCGGCTAATGTCCAGTTTTCGACCGTTACCTGCGGAATTGACAACAGGTCCGTATCTTTGGAGACGATCACGCAATGAGGAAGGGTCCTGGCAATCGCTCCGATCTGCAT
>JBFWSD010001232.1:0-2793 GCA_050248575.1 Gemmataceae bacterium | reverse complement strand
TCATTGGCCTCTGCCAGGATCGCCACCATCGACTATGGTTCCGTGGTCACGAACCCTTCTGCGAATGTCTCTGGTGTCCACGAAGCCTGCTCTTCTGGTTCCTCGGCCTTGTGCTTCTTCGTGCCACCGTCCTGCCGCAAATGCCTGGGGTCGAGATCCTCGGCAAGCTCCCACACCGGGAACGTCCAGCGCAGACACCTTGGTTCGACCGGCGCCCATGAGCGCACGGCCACGTCCATAACGACCACGTCGTCTTGCTCATGCCGACGCAAAATCAGGTGCGTATCTGTGGCCCGCGATTGCGCGCCGGCGCCAGCGCCGACATCGGTTATCTCTTTGCCGGACTGATTGCCCTTGCTGGTGTGATGGATCAGCACGAAACAGCACTTCAGGTAATCGGCGTAGGCATCGAGCTGGTTGTAGAGCGTGGCCATCGTGCCGTTGTCGTTTTCATCCGTGCGCATCGGCATGAAGCGATAGAACGCATCGAGAATGACCAGCTTGAACTGCCCCGGCTGAAACTGCTTGAAATACGATCCGAGCGACAGCACATCGCGCAACTGGCCACGCAGGTTCTCCACGAAGATGTGGTCATGCACGCGTTCCAGCCGGGTGCCACGCGCCCGCGCCACCTTCGGAATGCGATTTGCGCTGGTCTCGCCATGCAATTCGTTATCGAGAATCAGTACAGGGCCTTGCACACATTCAAATCCCAGCCAGCGCATGCCACCGGCAATTGAGATGGCCAGGTCGTTGACCAACCAGGACTTGCCGATCTTGGGCGCTGAGATCACGTTCATGGTTTCGCCTTCGCGAAGCAGCCCTTCAATCACCGGCTCTCGCAGTTCGGGATAGGCCCGGACCAGCTGCTTGAGGCTCGGCGGGCCAGAGGACGCGGCCACGAGCAAGCCTGAGATGTCCACGCCGGACGCCACGCGGTCGCTCGCCGCTGACCTGGCCGAGCTGATGGTTCGGGCCAGGTAATCCAGCCTGAGAGCCTTGTCGGGCTTGTCACCGTGCTTGCGCCTGCCCGCGATGAGCAGGTTCGTGATTTCCTGGTCGCTCCAGCCGTTGAGCGCGGCAATGTCGGCCAGCGACAGGTCATAGGCGCTCTGCGACTGATCCTGCAAATCGGCGCGCTGCCGGTTCCAGGCCTGGGCGAAAGCCGGACAGGCTGAATACAGCGTCACGAACTTGTCCGCCGGCGGCTCGGCGTCGAATCGAAGCGTGAGACCGTCAGAATCGCTCACCGAGACCGGCGTCTCATCGACCGCGAAATCCTCGAATTCGCCGGGCTCGTATCGCCAGTCGAGATGATCCTCGATGACACGGACTTCTACTGGCTCGCCGCCCTTGCTCTGATTGACCGTGCCAGGGAGCCGCAGCACGCGGGCCAGGTCGCCGACGTTCTCGAATCGCCAGCCGAGCGCGGCCGCCTTGGCGCAGATCAGCCCGTGCCAGCCCTTTGCAAGCGATTTGGCCTTCTTGCGATCTTCCTCGATCGGCTCGAAGATCCACGGCTCGTGAAACAGCCAGTAGGCATGCAGGCCGTGTCCGCTGTCCACGAGCAGGCTGGGGGGCAACGGCAGCGCGTCAATGACCTTGCGAGCTTCATCCACATCCCTCGGCAATGGCTTGTCGGCACGCCAGGGCGCAACGCAATCCAGATCGGCCCACAGGCCGGGGATCGCCACGATGTCATCCGCGCAGTTGCGAGCGTGGAAACGCCCGCCGGCCAGGCCTACACCGAAATACACATCCTTGCGCTCGGCCTCGTTCTTCGCGTGCAGCGCCGCTGCTTCCGGCGATGTAAAGTGCTGGGCACGCTTATCTGGCAGTGTGAAGATCCCAAGCTGGCGATCTGGCGCAATGGCCGAGCCGAACAGCGTCTTGAGGAATGCTTCCATCAGCCTCCTCAGAACGGGATGTCGTCGTCGTCAATGCCAGGGACAACCTCGATTGGATCTTCATCCTCGGGTTCCCAGCCGGGCTCACGGTAATTGGGCTTGTCGCCGAGCTCGTAGCCCGTGATCCGGTCGTACTTCGAGTCCGGATCGGATCGAACTGTGATGCTCGTCGGTTCGCACAGCGCGCCGGCCTCGGCCAGCCGGACCGCTTCGTCGGCATTCTCTGGCGTCGGCAAATGTGACCGCCGATTCCACCAGCGTTCAGCCTTCTCCCTGGCATAGCCGCCATGCTCGACGCAGATCCATTCCGATACGAACGTGTGCCAGCCCACGCGGTACTGCACACGCATGGTGCGGGGGGCGTCGGGGCCGGCGCCACGTTTGTGATGAACGCTGTACAACACCTCCTCGACCGGATAGGTGCTGAAGGTGACTCCCCCGGAGAGGATGTCGGTGTCTCCAGCGGTGGTGTCGTGCTTTGCTCCGGCACATTCCTCGGTCTCCCACTCGTATCCGCACTCGGGGCAGACCTTGCAGTTCGATGGCACGATTTCCTGGCAGCTCGGGCATTCCTTCGGGGACGCTGGTACTTCTTTGCCATTGCGCCGGATGCGAATTGCATCTACTGGCCCATGCCGCAGTACGTTGCCACCGAAATCGAGGATGAGGCAGTTTTCCTTGTCGGGGTGCAGGCGGAAGCCCCGTCCGACCATCTGGTAGTAGAGACCCGGCGACAGCGTCGGCCGCAGTAGCACGACGCAAGCAATGTTCGGTGCGTCGAAGCCAGTCGTGAGCACGTTCACGGTGACCAGGTACGTGATGTGGCCAGCGCGAAAGTCCGCCAGGGCCTGATCACGAATGACATCGAGCGTGTCGCCGAAAACCG
>JBFWSD010001231.1:0-2797 GCA_050248575.1 Gemmataceae bacterium | reverse complement strand
AACCACATCTTCCGCGCTCTTGCAGCGCGCCAGCAGCGGCGGCAGAAACACCGACTTGGTGCGAATGACGTTGCCGTTGTCGCACCAGAGGAACCTGAGCAGCTCGAACTCCCCCTTCTTCAAGCGCGCGGCGGCCTCTTCCCGTTTGCCCATGTCAGCTCCTTTCACTTCACCAGTCGATACTTGCCGTCCTTGACCTCGATCGCGGTCGTCCCCTTGTAAAGGTCGTAGGTCTTTTCCATGGCGGCAACGTCGTCGAAGTAGCCAACCGCGTAGGCTGTGCCGAAGGTCTCGCCCGCCTTGACTTTGCGGCGGTGCAATTCCTGGATGAAGCAGACGTAGCCGCGCTGGTGGCACCAGGCCTCGCAGCAGTCGGCCGGATCGAGCGTCATGCCGGCCAGCCACGGCCCGGGCTGCCCGTCGACTTTGATCTGGTAAGCGCGAATGATGCGCTCGGGCGCCGTGCCCTCTTTCCGTTGATAGAGAAACTTCTCGTCCGGGCCAAACGGTTCCTTGAACGCGGATGACGGGATCGGCTTGTCGAGATAACTCAGGTAGACCTGCGTGAACGTGTCTCCTTGCTTGTGCTTGATGTGGCCCGGCATGTCGATGCGATAGAAGAGGTCGTCGACCTCGTTGACGCTGGTGATCTGCTCGCTGGTGAGGATGTAGCGCTGGTCGGGCAGGAAGAGCAGGGTTTGTTGCCACTTCGAGCCCGCCTTGAAGCCCTTGGCGGGCTCATGAAACGTGTAGTTCAGGATGACGGCAACGAAGTCCTTGCCGCGGACAATTTCTGGCTTGAGCTCGCGGGCCTTGGTGCAGATTTGCGGCCCTTCCACGTAGTGCTTGGGCAGGTTGCCGTGCAGCTTCGCTTCGCGGCCGTAACCGTCGTCGCGCCAGCCCGGCGCGAGCAAGAAGTCCATGATGTGCAGCCCGAAACCGAGGTCCTTCGCGCCGGTCTTCTTGTCGATGAAGGTGCCTGCGGCGATGCCGCTGACGTAGCCCTTCTTGCGGATCTCGGCCTTCAACGCATCGGTCTCGATCTGGACGACCTGGTCGGTCTCGGTGACCCGGATGGGCTCGGCCCGGGCCGCCGTCGCCGGCACGAGGCAAACCACACCGAGCAGCAACGCTTGACGCATGATGTTCCCCCCTATGAAACCGCCCCGCGCGCGGGGCGCGGACCGCATTCCGACAGGCATGAGCCTATCCGAAACAGTGGGCCACCTCTAACCGAAAAGCCGCCCGTGCGATTCGGTGTTGCCGCCCTGCGCATGCGGGCAGTACGATGACTCCACATAGCCCGCATCGATCCCTTACCGCGAGCAAGGCGGATAGCACCATGGTCATGCCCCTTTACGACGACAACACCGGCCGCACCATCACGCCGGTGGTCAACTACTTGCTGATCGCCGCCAACGTGCTGGTCTTCGTCTTCTTGCAAGGGGGCGGCACCAACGAGCGCTTCACCTATGCCTACTCCGCGGTCCCCGAAGAGATTCGCACCGGCAAGGATATTTATGGCCCGGTGCCGATTGACAGCCCGACCACGGGGGAGCAGCACGAGTTGCCGCTGGAACGGACGCCGATCCCCGTTTACTTGACCCTGCTGACCTCGATCTTCATGCACGGCAGCTGGGCTCACCTGCTGGGCAACATGCTGTTCCTGTGGATCTTCGGCGACAACATCGAAGACTCGCTTGGCCACGGCCGCTACCTGATCTACTACTTGCTGTGCGGGCTGCTCGCTTCACTGGCCCACGTCTGGTCGGTGTTTGCCTTCGACGGCAATCCGATGATCCCGTCGCTCGGAGCGTCGGGGGCCATCTCCGGCGTGCTGGGAGGCTACATACTGCTCCATCCGAACCGCCGCGTGATGGTGATCCTATTGCGCATCGTCACCTGGGTGCCCGCTTACGTGGCCGTGGGGATGTGGTTCGCGTTGCAGTTGATATCGGGCCTGGCCGATCTGGGCTCGAAGATGGGGGGCGTGGCCTACGGGGCCCATATCGGCGGTTTCATCGCGGGCCTCGTCCTGATCAAGCCCTTCACGATTGGCCGCACGCCCGATGAAGTCGAACGCCCGGTGGGCCGCTGGGTGCGCCGGTAAGAGCAGCGAGAAACGCGGCTGCCAAGAAGCCCGGCTTCTCGAACGCTCTGATCATTGGCCCGCTGCGTGCCAGAAGCCGGGCTACTTCGGACGGCTGCCGGGCAAGAGCGTCGCTTCCTCCGGAAGTTGGGCAGCTCCTTCGATTTCGGTCGCCGCGGGCCATTCCCGCATTGACCTCTTCCCGGCGCTACCGGTACCATCGTGGCACCACGGACTCTAGCCACGGCCAGGCAAGGATGCCGCCATGATCATCTGTCGTACACCGTTTCGCATTTCCTTCTTCGGCGGAGGCACCGACTATCCAGCCTGGTACCGGCAGCATGGCGGCGAGGTGCTGGCCGCCACCATCGACAAGTACTGCTATCTCACCTGCCGTTATCTGCCCCCGTTCTTCGAACATCGCATCCGGCTGGTTTATCGCAAGATCGAACTGTGCCGGAACGTGGACGAGATCGAGCACCCGGCGGTGCGGGCCGTCTTGCAATACTTGAAGCTCGAACGCGGCATCGAATTGCATCATGACGGCGATCTGCCCGCCCGCAGCGGCATGGGCTCGAGCTCGGCCTTCACCGTGGGCCTGCTGCACGCCTTGCACGGGCTGTGTGGCCGCATGCCCAGCAAGCGGCAACTCGCGGAAGAGAGCATTCACATCGAGCAAGACGTGCTCGCCGAGACTGTCGGCTCGCA
>JBFWSD010001230.1:0-2799 GCA_050248575.1 Gemmataceae bacterium | reverse complement strand
GATTGAAGCGCCCGACCCGGTGCATCACGAACGCATGATTGCCGTGGACAGCATCGGCATCGTCACGGTGCACGACGGCCCGTCGCTGCCCCCGGGCGAGATCATTGCCCCCGCGGTGGGCACCGATCGGAGCGACGCCAACTTCCACAACAACTTCCAGGATACTGAAGCGTTCTTGCGCGCCGCCGGGCGGCGCGGCCGACAGTATGTCCCGCTCACCGACGGCACCTACTTCATCAACCGCTGGTTTGCCACCGTCGAGCACGTGCCCAAGACGGTCGTGCCCATCGGCTTCGTCGGCGTGGTGGTCAGCTACTACGGCCGCGCCGGCCGCGACGTTTCGGGGGACACCTTCCGGCACGGCGAGCGCGTGGCCGAAGGCGAACGCGGCGTGTGGCAGCGCCCGCTCGGCCCGGGCAAGTACGCCTTCAACACCTACGCCGGCGCCATCATCCTGGTGCCCACGACCAACTTCGTGCTCCACTGGATCACGGGCAAGACCGAGTCGCATCGCTACGACGAGAGCCTGCGCTCGATCGACCTGGTCACGCGCGACGCCTACGAGCCGATGCTGCCCCTCTCGGTGGTCGTGCACATCGACTACCAGAAGGCGCCCAGCGTCATCCAGCGCTTCGGCGACGTGAAGAAACTGATCACGCAGACGCTCGACCCGATGCTGAGCGCCTATTTCCGGGACGTGGCCCACCGGAAGACGATGCTCGAGCTCTTGCAACTGCGCGACGAGATCCAGCTCGAAGCACGCAACGAGTTGCGGCACAAGTTCCTCGACTTCGACATCGAATGCGTCGACGTGCTCATCGGCAAGCCGGGCACCGAGGAACCGCACAATCGCATCGAGACGCTGCTCGAACAGCTCCGGCAGCGGCAACTCTCGATCGAGCAACTGCTGACCTACGAGCACCAGCGCGAGGCCGCCGAAAAGCTGCGCACGCTCAACGAGGCCCAGGCCCAGGCCAACATGCAAACCCAGCTCACCAACGCCCGGGTCCAGGAGAAGATCGCCGAGAGTCAGGGCGAGGCCGACCTGGCCCGTGCCCGCAAGCAAGCCGACCAGGCCATCGTGCAGGCCGAGGCCGACCTGGCCCGCTCGCGCCGCCAGGCCGAACAGACCATCGTCATGGCGGATGCCGAGCTGGTCCGCAAGCACAAGCAAGCGGAGGAGATCGTCGTCACGGCCGAGGCCGAAAGCCGCCGCCTCCTGCTCGAAGGCCGCGGCGAAGCCCAGCGCATCCTGCAACGCGGCCTGTCCGAGGCTTCCGTCCTCTTGAAGAAGGTCGGCGCCTACCAGGATCCCCGGCTGTTTGCCCTGGACCGCGCCACCGAACATCTCGCGCACAGCGTGCAGCCGCTCGTGCCCGAACATCTCTTCCTGGCGGGCAAGAACAGCGAGGGCAGCCCGGGCTCGGAGCACGGGCTACTCAGCCTGCTCTTGCAACTCCTGACGGCCGAGAAGGCCGGCTTCCATCTCGGCGAGTCGCCCGCCAGTCACGAACTGGACGAAGTGTGCCAGCGGCTCGAACAACGGGCCCGCGCGGCCCTGAATGAGGAGGAGGAACAAACGAACGGTACTACGACGTGATCTCCCGCCACCGGGGCGCCAGCGCTGGCGCCCCGAACTTTGTTCATAGAGGGATGGGATGCTGCGTAAGCTGCGCAAGCTCGCCGGGCTGCCGAAACCTCGATTCGGCCCGCTTTCCTTTTCACCTGCCCGCTGCCTTCGAGTAGAATGGCAGCGTCCAGTCAGGTACGCGGGACCACATCCAGGTTTTACGACTTGCAGCAGGTTGCAAGCAGGCGCGCGATGCGCCCGCATGGTGACTCCGATGCCCTACGAGACGATGGAACACGCCAAGGATCAATCGCAGATGGTGCTGGTGCCCGCCGGCCCGTTCGTGATGGGCGTGCAGGAAAACGATCTGCTCGCCGAGGATCACGAGAAGCCGCGTCGCGAGGTCTACCTCTCTGCCTTCTGGGTCGATGTCTACCCGGTCAGCAATGCGCAGTATCAGCGCTTCATGGAGGCGGGCGGCTACGAAGATCCGCAATGCTGGACCAAGCCGGGCTGGGACTGGCGCGTGCAGCACAAGATCACCAAACCGCTGCAATGGGGCAAAGCGGGCTGGGACGGCCCGGATCAGCCCGTGGCGGGCGTGAGCTGGTACGAGGCCGACGCTTATGCGCGCTGGGCGGGCCGCCGCTTGCCCAGTGATGCCGAGTGGGAGAAAGCTGCCCGCGGCACCGACGCACGCCGCTATCCCTGGGGCGACGACTGGCCCACCGCCGATCTGGCCAACTTCGATTCGCAGGTGGGCCGCACCACACCCATCGGCCTCTATCCTGCCGGCGTCAGCCCGTATGGCTGCCACGACATGGCGGGCAACGTCAACAACTGGACCGACGACTGGTACTGGCCCGCGTTCGGCAAGCTCTGTGTGCAGAACGGTTTCCTGTGCGATCCACGTCTCGATGATGAGTTCTGGGAACGGATGGGCGCCAGCCCGATCACGCACAAGATCGATCGGGGCGGCGGCTTTGCCACGCCGCGCGAACTCCATGAAGTACTGAGCTGCACGCGAAAGGTTTGCTGGCCGCCCCACTTCCGCGAGCCGTGGAACGGCTTCCGCACCGTGATGACCGCGAACGGCAAGCAGGGCTGACGCGCTTCCAGCTTCTCACCAGAAGCCGAACAGGATGAGGAAGAAGGCAAGCAGCATGAGGGCGGCGCCGATCCCGAGTGCCACGAACACGCCGGCCAGCAGACCAAGGGCAGGAACCGTG
>JBFWSD010001229.1:0-2801 GCA_050248575.1 Gemmataceae bacterium | reverse complement strand
ACCAGTCGTCGGATCTCCAGCACATCTTTGAAGACAATCACCGCCTGGCCACGGTGCGAGCCCAGGAGTCGGCGGCCCGGAGCCTGACCGTGTCGGGCACCAGCAACTGCGGGCAATTCACGCCCGGCTACAAGTTCAAGCTGATGCGGCACCTCGAGAACGACGGCGAGTATCTGCTCACGCGCGTCGAACATGAGATCAAGGAACCGTTCACGCTGCGTTCCGGGGCGGCGGACCAGGATGGGATCAGCTATCGGAATCGTTTCGAGTGCCTGCCGACTTCGTTGCCCTACCGCGCTCCCATCAAGACGCCCCGGCCCGTGATCAGCGGGCTGCAAACCGCTTTCGTGGTTGGCCCGGAAGGGCAAGAGATCTTTGTGGACAAGTATGGCCGCGTCAAGGTCCAGTTCCACTGGGACCGGCAAGGCAAGGACAACGCAAGTAGCTCATGCTGGCTGCGCGTGGCGCAGATCTGGGCGGGCAACACCTGGGGCGCTTTCTTCTGGCCCCGCGTCGGCCACGAGGTCGTGGTCGCCTTCGAAGAAGGAGATCCCGATCAGCCCATGGTGGTCGGTAGCGTCTACAATTCGAAGAACATGCCGCCCACGACCCTGCCCAAGGAAGCCCAGGTGGCCGGCATCAAGTCGTGCATCTTCGGCGGCAAGCCCGGGCTCAACTTCAACGCCTTCTACATTCACGACTCGCCAGGGACCGAGTACATCCAGGTGCATTCAGAAACCAATGAAGTGCAGAACAGCGAGAAGAACAAGTTCCACTACGTGCCCGGCGCCCACTTTCAATTCAAGGGCAGCCTGTAGGACAGGAGAACGCGCATGAGCCTGTTCGACTGGGTCGACGTCGGCATGAGTGAGAGCACCAGCGAGGCATTCCACTCGGTCTGGACCGGTAGCTTCGACTGCACCCTCGGTAATGCCGTCTACTCCGTCTTCGGGGCCGAGTACGACACCTTTTTCGGCCCGTACGTGATGCTGGTGGTCGACCTGGAAGACATGCTGTTCAGCAAGCTCGAGGAGTTCTTGCCGGCCGTGTCGAGCTTGATGTCCGGGATCGGCGGGCAGGTGTGTTACACGTACGGCAGCGCCATCGCTGCGACCTACTTCGGCCCGCAGGTGACGATCCAGCGTTGCCCGTCCGTGGAGAAGACTTCGGAAAACATCTTGCCGCATTTTACGGCCGCCGGACCGGCCACCGCGGCGGGCGTCGGCCCCAACGATCCAATCGACGTGGCCACGGCGCTAGCAGTTGGCGCCCTGTCGTTGCTGGGGACCGCGACCGTTGCGGCCATGGACCTGGCCATTCACTTCAAATACCCGACCTACGGCGACGATGAAGGGGGCTACCAGAAGACGCCGGAACTGCTGGCCTCCCTGTCATACACCATCGAAAGCCGTTGTCTCGCGCTGATCAAGACGCTCGAGGTCAAGGGTGGCTGGGCGGGGATGGCCGAGCAGATGCACAAGGAAGCCAAGATGATCGGGCTGGCAGCGGCGGTCTTTGCCCTCGCCTGCATTCCACTCTTCGGCTGGTACGGTCTTGCCCTGTGGGCCGTCGACTACGATCTCAAAGGCGCCCTCACCGATGCCAAGAACGCTCTCACTGAAGACTGATCTCGCGAGGTTGTCATGGCACGCCAGAACTATAACGTGACCGACCTGATCATCGAGACTCTGGGCTCGATCATGATGAACGGGCAGGGAGATCAGGTCTTGATCAATGCCTCGGGCACCGAGGGGGCCGCTTCGCTGCGCGGGGCCAAGTCGTGCGGCATGTTCACCGGCCCGGCCATGGTCGCCATGCAAAGCACCGGTGACGCCGAAGGGCAAGTCGCCATCCAGGCGGGCGAGGCGGGCACGGTCAAGATTGGCGTCGGCCCGCTCGAGGCGTCCACGATGATCTCACTGGCCCCCGAAGAGCTGACTATCTCGGTCGGCCCGCCCGGCGCGGGCGCCAGCATCACGCTCACGCCCGAATCGATCACTCTCAAGGTCGCCGAGGTCGTGTTCACTCTCACGGCCGAGGGCATCACCGAAGACGTGGCCGAATGCACGCGCGAACTTACCCCTGAAGGCCATAACCTCACGGCTGGCGAGACCGAGTTCAACCTCGGCGTGCAGGGTGAAACCGCCGAAGGGCCCACCAAGGAAGAAGAAATCGAAGGCGGCAATGTCGAAAACGAGACGCTGGGCAGCGATACCACCGACGCCGCCAAGAATGAAGACGCAGGCATCATCATCACCGAATAAGGAACGCATCATGACGCAGAAACGCTTCACCAGCGCCATGGAGTTGTGCCGCGAGCTACAGATCAAGCTCAAGCCGGCCAGCTATGCCCTGCTCCACCCGGAACTGACGCCGGAAGCGTACTTCGAACGCTTGCTCGAGAAAGGCCACCTCCCCGAGGCGCGACGTGTACTGGCCCATGCCATGCCAAGGCAGCGTGCCCTGTGGTGGGCCTGCCTGTGCGTCTGGCACGCGCACCAGGGTGACCCGCCGGTGCGGCTGGCGGCCATTCTCGATGCTCTCTTGAATTTCCTGGCTGACCCGAGCGATGAACGACGCCGACGCCTGCAAGCGCTGGCCCGCCGGATGAAAGCGAGCAGTCTGGAGGCGGCGCTGGCCCACGCCGCGTTCTTTTCGGGAGGGTCGGTTTCCAAGCCGGGCTTGCCCGCGGTGCAACCCAGGCCCTTTGTCACGGGCCGACTGGTTGGCGTCGTGGTTTACCTGGCCGCGGTGAAGCGGCATCCAGCACAGTACAAGAAACTGTTGCGCCACTATCTCGA
>JBFWSD010001228.1:0-2807 GCA_050248575.1 Gemmataceae bacterium | reverse complement strand
ACCGCTGGTAGCAATTGCCAGTTCACCTTGGCCCGCAGAGCGAATTCTTGTATCTCTTTTTAGATACCCAAACGGCCGGTATGCCGGAAACCGCCATCGCCGCAAGGAGCATTCAGGAACATGACCGAGATCAAAGCCACCAACATCACCTGGCACGAAGGACACGTGGGCCGCGAGCAGCGCGACGCCTTGCTCAAGCAGAAGGGGGCCACCCTCTGGTTCACCGGGCTGTCGGGCTCGGGCAAGAGCACCGTCGCCTACACGCTCGAGCACCTGCTCGTGCAGCGCGGGCACCTCGCCTACGTCCTCGATGGCGACAACATCCGCCACGGCCTCAACAAGAACCTCGGCTTCTCCGCCGAGGATCGCGAAGAGAACATTCGCCGCATCGGCGAGGTGGCCAAGCTGTTCGCCGATTGCAGCGTGATCACCATGGCCAGCTTCATCAGCCCGTATCGCAAGGATCGCGACGCCGTGCGGGCCCTCCACGTGGCGGGCAACCTGTCCTTCGTCGAGATCTACATGGCCACGCCCATCGAGACCTGCGAGCAGCGCGATCCCAAGGGGCTCTACAAGAAGGCCCGCGCCGGGCAGCTCAAGGGCTTCACCGGCATCGACGATCCCTACGAGCTGCCCCTCAAGCCGGAACTGACCATCGACGCCACGGCCACCTCCCCACAAGACGCCACCCTCATCATCCTCGAGTATCTCGAGAAGGAAGGCATCGTGCGGAAGTCGTAACGCTGTGCGGTGATCGAGGGGGGCTGAATGGGACGCGACCTGGCACTGGACCGACTCTGCATGCTGGCAGTGCTCTGCTGGTTGCTCGTCCTGACGACGCTGCTCTCTCGGTTGTTATGAGGGTTTCGCGGCCCCGCTTGGATGACCGCCTCTCGTTCACTTGCTTGTGTCTATGACGGTTTCTCGGTCCGCTTGACGCGCGCAATGTTGGCACCATGACCCCGCCAGGGGTCACAGACATTAGCCGGTGGTCGAAGACCACCGGTGAGCGTCACCACAAGACAACGACCCCGGCAGGGGTCGCAGAGCGGTTCTGCGACCCCTACCGGGGTCGAATCGCTGCAACCTCTACCGGGGTCGCAGGTCGACTCATATCTGAGCGGTGTAGCCGCACGCACGGTCCTTTAGCTGCACACGTAGGCGGCGGCCATCTCGAAGAAGGGCCGCCGTCTCTCCAGCACGCACTCCTCGCTGTAAAGATGCTCGGTCAGCCAGTACATGCCCTGCCGCAGTTGCTGCGCGGTCATGTCCTTCGGCTCGAAGTTCACGTCGAAGAGCGTGCAGCGCTGCCACTGGCCGGGATGGAGCAGGCGGCCCTCGCGTTCGAGGCGATCGTAGAGCGGTGTGCCCGGGAAGGGCGTCAACAGCGTGATCTGCACGTCGTAGAGCGGCACGCGCAGGGCAAAGTCGTACACCTGTTCGAAGATGTCGGGGGTGTGCCCGTCGAGCCCGAGGATGAAGCAGCCATTCACGGTGATGCCGTGCTCCTGGATGCGGCGGATGGCGTCGATGTAACTGTCGGCGCGGCGGGCCTTGAAGTTGGCGTTCAGCTCGATGCCCTCGAGCGTCTCGTGGGCGATGCTCTCCAGGCCAATCAAGACTTGCCGGCAGCCCGCGCTGCGCATCAGCCCGAGCAGTTCTTCGTCGTCGGCGACCGAGATGTCGGTCTCGGTGAACCAGTTCAGCTTGAGCGGGGCCAGCTGGCTGCACAGTTCCTTGCCCCACGCTTTATCGACGAAGGTGTTGTCGTCGGCGAACTCGATGAAGGGCCGCCGCCGCAGCTTCTTCAGCGCCCGGATATCGCGGATCACGCCCGCCACGGGCCGCTTGCGATAGGGCCGCCGCAACATCACGTTCGACGCACAGAAATCGCAACGCCACGGGCAGCCCCGCGTCGTTTGCACCGTGAACCGGTTGTACGGGCGTTTGGCGAGCAAATCAAAACGCGGCACCGGCAGCTTCGCCACGTCGATGAGCGGATAGTCCTGCGCGTCGAGCCGCCCGGGCGCATCGCCTCTGGCCAGCGCGTCAACCAGCACGGGCCAGGTACTTTCCCCTTCGCCAACCAGCACATGATCGGCGTGTGCCTGGGCCTCGTCGGGCTGCACGGTGACGTGTAAGCCGCCCATGGCGACGCGGACTCCGGCCTGCCGCAATCGATCGGCCACCGCATAGGCTTCGAAGACCTGGGCCGAGAAGGTGCTGATGGCGACCAGGTCGCAGGTATAGACTTCGGGAGGCTCCTTGCCGTCCCCTTCGGCTTCGAAGTAGTGGAGCTCGTGGCCCGGCGGCGTGACCGCAGCCAGGTAGAGCAAACCCAGGCTGGGCAAGCTGGCCACCACGCGGCTTCGTTCCATCACGCCCGGCATGGTCAGCCCGAGCTTCAAGAGCTCGGGATCGTGGGCACGCAGCCCGCTCATGGCCAGGAAGCCGATCTTCATGTCAGTACCCTCGCAAGACCAGGACGACCGCCAGCACGAGCGCCGTCACCGGGATGAAGAAAAGATGCCGGAACCGCGCGCGCCAGGCCGAGAGGAAGCAGACCGAAGGCATGGCCACGCCGCCGACGACAAAAGCGATGGACGCTGCCTCGACGCGCCAGCTATCGGCAAGGTGGGCTGCCGACACGCTGAAGAGCACGTTGAGCATCCCCAGGGCCACCAGCGCGATATGACCGAGCCGGAGCAGCCGACGACGAAACGAGCCGTAGCCGCCCAGGAAGTCTTGGCGGTGGAAACCGAGCCCGAGCAGGCTTCCGCTGAGGAAGCCAGTCAGGATCAGCAGCC
>JBFWSD010001227.1:0-2807 GCA_050248575.1 Gemmataceae bacterium | reverse complement strand
ATCGAGAACGATGGTGTTGGGCTCCTTGCTCATGCGCAGGAAATCGTCTTCCGAGAGGCGGCGGCTCTGCCGATGCCGGGCTGCCTGCACTGACACTTTCAGATAGCCGTTCATGTCGATGTTCGGGTTATTGACGTAGTAAGCGTTGGGCGGCGCCACGTTGACCGGCCCTTGTCGCGGCACCGGATCGGCCGCGGGCAACATGCTGAACAAGGCAACCAGGGTGACCACGCTGGCGGGGATCCACGACCTGAACATGACAACCTCCGATTTCGTTCCTGCGGGAAAGGCGATCAATCAACCTGCAGGAATCATAACGTCGATTGCCCGGCGGGGGCGCAACAAGGCAGTAACAGCATTCACAAGCCCAGGGCCTGCTTGTCGGCGGCCCAGAGCTTTTCCAGCTCGGCGTGATCGGGGATGTCGGTGCGGACGCGTCGGTAGCCCTGGTTGCTGGCCTTGGTGACCGCGTCGCGATTGCTCGCGGGCCACTCGGGGATCCCTTCCAGGTACTTGCCGTGCTTGCTGAAGCGGCGAAAGAACTCCTTGCCCACCAGGGGCCGCGTGTGGATGAGGTTCGTGTAAGTGAGGCGCGAACCGAAGGTGGTCTCGTTCTCCACGGCCTGGCGGATCTTGTCGCGGTCCTTGGTCTTGGCGGCCTCATCGAGCTGGAGCCTGAGGAAGAGATAGTGGGCATAGAGCCTGAGATGATCCACGCGGGCCAGGCAGGCCGGATCATCTTTCGCCAGCTTCGCGGCCTCGTCCAGATCGCGGTAGGCCGCCTGCAAAGACTCGCGGTCGAAGCTGGCGGGCGGAGTGGTATCGGCCCCCAGCTCGTCGTCGACATCCGGCTTCTTGTCAGCATCGGGTTTGCTGTCGGCCTTCGCGGGCTTGGTGCGCACCGCGGCGTAGGAACCCAGCCAGCGCACGTAGTAGCGTTCCATGGGCACTGCCGCCGGGCCAAACGCCTTGTCGTAGAAGTCGGCCAGGATCGCCTTGGGATCTTCGTCGACGTTCCACATCAGGCGTGCGGAGAGATAGTAGCCCGGGCCGCGCGGCGCCCAGTTGTTGCTCGCCTCGGCGTTCACCGATTGCACGTTGTGCTTCGCATACAGGCGCAGGTCATTGACCAGCCTGGGCATCGACAGCTCCCCCTTGATGCTCGGATAGTCCCAGTCCCATTGATAGACGCTGAAGTAGCCGCGGATGCCGGCGCGGGCGCCGCGTTCCTTGAACAGATCGAGCTGCTCGGCCAGGCTGAGCGGCGTGCGGCGATACGCCGTGGTCGTTTGCAGGAAGACGTTCTTGTGCAGCTTGAACGAGGGCGGATGCGAGTAGGCACTGTACGCGTAGCAGCCGATCAGCACGTCGGGATGCTTGGCGGCCACGGCCTCCGCCACCTTGTTGACCAGGGCGAACAGGTTCTCGGACGTGATGTTGACGACGACGCCGTCGGGCCGCCTGGCAAACAGCGTGCTCTGTTCCTTGTAGGGCTCGGCTCCCTTGAAGACGGCGCGGCAATGTTCGCACTCGCAGTAGCCCAGCCCGTCGGGGGGAGTCATGCTGACCATGGCGGCCCCCTTCTCGGCCAGTGCCAGTGCGTGTTCGCTGGCCCGCTTGATCACGTCGGGGTGGCTGTAGCAGGGCTTGTTGGCCTGCCGCTTGCCGTCGACGAGCGCGAACCACTCGGGATGCGTGGCGAACTCCTTGTCGGGGTTCAGCCCGTGCCAGGTGTGGCCGATCGACACCTGCACCGGGCCGCCCATGCGATTGTGCCGCTCCCAGTCCGCCAGGTCGCGGGCACAATCCTTGTAGGCGCCGAAACCGTAGTGAATCCTTCTTTGCACGGCGAATGCGGGCACGCTGCGCTCGTTCCAGGCGCCGGCGATGGTCGCCCGCGCGGGGATCACTTCCCAGGTCTTGCCCGGAAAGAACCAGCGGCAACCCAGCCCGTGCAGGAAGCTGCTCACCGCGTGCTGCACGCCGCGGGGCTGATGGGCAACGAGATAAAGACTGTTGCCTTCGGTCTTGATGACGAAGCCCTCGGGCCCGAGCTCGGCGGGCTTGTCGATGGCCAGCCACGGAAAATCGGTCACCAGGCCGACATGGATGCCCGCCTGCCCCTTGGCGGGGCGGGCCGTCTCGAAGCGCGCCTTGGTGATGCGCTCGAGGTAGGTCTGCAATTCGGCGGCCGGTTCGGGCACGCTGCCCGCCACGATGGGCAGCTGGGCCTTGCCCGCCTTGACCAGCGTGAGCGGGGCTGCATCCTGCGCCGGCCCGCAAGCCACCAGCGCGAGCACCATGGCCCACACCGCGATCGGCAACACCCGGCTGAAATTGCGTGACATCATTCCACCTCGTAGGTCAGCAGCGGGCGGAACAGCTTGTCCTTGCTGGCCGTCTTGGCACTGACGGTGAGCAAGCCATTGGCCACAGTGATGTTTCCTTCGAAGACCTTGCCGTTGCGCTTGAGGTCGTGGAACTTGCCGCCGTTGAAGACGCTCATCTCATCGAAGCCAATGGACTCGATGCGGAAGGTGTAGCTCTGGCCCGCGCGGAGGTGGCCTTCGAGAGGGGCATCGTGCAGATAGACTTGCGGGCCGGCGGAAGACTCGGCGCGGACGAAGCCGCGGAAGCCTTGCAGCCCGACCTTGCCGCGCACCTTGGCGGGCAACACGCCCAGGTCGAAGAGAGAAGTTTCCACCTTGGGCCAGTGCTGCCACTTCAAGATCTCCACGGGCTCTTCCACGAGCAGCCACTTCTGCTCTTCGGGGAAGTGCGAGAAGATCAGCGCTTCCGGGCTGGGC
>JBFWSD010001226.1:0-2810 GCA_050248575.1 Gemmataceae bacterium | reverse complement strand
ACAACACAGTTGCTTCTCGGTTACTGGAGCGAATGCCCGTGCTTGAGGAGTTAGCCATTCCTGAACCACCGAGGGACTTGGCCTTCTTTGAGGAGGCACCTCACGCTCTGCGCAAACTTAGTGTCTTCGACACGGATTATGACTCTTTCGTAATTCGGTTGGGCAAGACACGGCGCTTTCCCAAGCTGCAAGAGCTGAGCCTCAGAGAATCCTTTCGCACAGATGTGAACGCCCGCGTTCCTGCGGGCGACTACCTTCCCTTTTTTCAGTCGGGCGCATTTCCTGCTCTGCGCGGAGTCACACTTGCGCAAGTCGATTTGACGAACGATCACAGTCCTCTACTGCGTGCGACCAAGTTGGGCCGACAACTGTGCCGCCTCCAAATCGAATCGGTGAAATCCTGGTGCGATCGGCCCGTGATGCACGCCCCAGCGCAAAAGACGGATCCGTTCACCAATATCAAACGGTGGCTGCCTCCGAAAATCCAAACCGATTGGATCACCTGGAACGATCGTACCGTTCCAAAGCTCGCTCAAGCCGCCGCAATGGAATGTTCAGGTGGGCAACTGGACTCTAAGCGGCTTGCAATCTTGGCAGACGCGCTTGAGGAAGCCGGTTGCACGAACCACGATTTGCTTGCCCATTTGCGCTGTCCCTTGCCGCATTTGAGCGGTTGCTGGGCTGTAGGGTCGTTAACAGCTTGCACTGATCGCTGAGGGCTCAATCATGCACACCCGGCGAAACTTCTTGCGGGCCACCTCGCTCGGCGCCTTCGGGCTGAGCTTGCCCCGCTTGCTCGAACTTGAAGCGCAGGCGAAGGCAGCCGGCTCGTCGAAGCGGCCCAGGTCGCTGATCTTCCTGTATCTCTACGGCGGGCCCAGCCAGATCGATACCTGGGACATGAAGCCCGACGCGCCGGAGGAGTTTCGCGGCGAGTTCGCGCCCATCCGCACCACCGTGCCCGGGCAGCTCATCGTCGAACACTTGCCGCAAATGGCCCGGCTGGCGCAGCACTACACCGTGATTCGCACGCTCCACCACAACAAGCGGAACCATCAACCGGCGGGCTGCCAGCTCTTCACCGGCGTCGACCCGGGCAGCGACAACGCCGGGCAAACCGCCCCCAAGCCCGATGACCCGCCCGCGCTCGGTTCGCTGGTCCTCGGGCTCAACCCCGCCAAGGGGAGCCCGGTGCCGCCCTTCGTGATGGTGCCCGCCAAGCTGCACGATCAGGGCTCGGCCTTCAAAGGACAAACCGCCGGCTGGCTCGGCAGCGCCTACGAGCCCTTGCTCATCCAGCAAGACCCGAGCTCGACCAGCTTCCGCGTCGATGGCTTCGGGCTGCATCAAGGCGTGCCCATGGAACGCCTCGAGCGGCGCATGAGCCTGCTCGAAGTCATCGACGAGAGCTATCTCGACAAGGAACACGCGCCCAAGGCCATGAACCAGTTCCAGCAGAAGGCTTTTGACCTGATCCACAGCAGCCAGGGCAAGTCGGCCTTTGATCTGTCGCACGAGCCGGTCAAGCTGCGCGAGCGTTACGGCAAGAACCCGTTCGGGCAGGGCTGTTTGCTGGCCCGCCGGCTGATCGAGGCCGGAGCCCGCGTCGTCACCGTTTCCTATTGCACCTCGAGTGGCCACCACGAATGGGACACGCACAGCGGCAACTTCACGAAGCTGAAGAAGACGCTGCTGCCTCGGCTGGACCAGGCCTATCCGGCGCTCATGGAAGATTTGCTGGCCCGCGGCATGCTCGAAGATACCGTGGTCTATCTCGGCGGCGAGTTTGGCCGCACGCCCAAGGTCGGCTTCAACGCGGGCACGGGCGCGGGCAAGGACGGCCGCGACCACTACCCGAGTTGCTTCTGCGGCGTGATCGCGGGGGGCAACATCAAGCCGGGCTACACCTACGGCGAGTCCGATGCCAAGGCCGCTTTTCCCGCCAAGGACGGTGTGCCCATCGAAGACCTGTACGCGACGATCATGGCCGGCCTCGGCCTCGATCCGCACGGCACGGTCTACACGCGCGACAACCGGCCCATGCCCGTGACGCACGGCAAACCCATCGTCGACATCCTGCGCTGAAAGTCAGTTCTCTGACGAGAGATCGATCTGCGCGAGGAACTCGGGCGGGACGGCATCGACGAGCCAGACGCCGTTTTGCGAGCAATAGAAGAGGAAACCGGCCCGTACCATGGCCGGGCAGTCAATCGTGAAGAGGGCAGGCTTGCCATGGCGGCGGCCTACCTTGAGAGCCGTCTCCCGGTCTGCCGACAGATGCACGTGATGGCGGGCCATCTTCTTCAGCCCGGTTTTCAAGATGATGTCGACCGTCTTCTGCCCCGTGCCGTGAAAGAGCAGGGCAGGGGGCGCGATCGGCAACAGCTCCAGGTCTACCTCGACCGAGTGCCCCTGGTTGGCGCGAATGCGCAGCCCGGTTTCGTCGAAGGCAAACCGTTGCTTGTCGTTCTGCGCGACCACCTCGTTGAGATCTTCGCGCGTGATGGGAAAGTTGTGGCGGGCACAGGCCTGCAGCAGCACATCGACTTCCACCCAGCCGCCGGCGGCCAGCGTGAGGCCGAGGCGGCCCGGATCGTGCCGCAGATGCTTGCTCAGATACTTGCTGATCTTGACGAGGCGCGGGTCCATATTCTTGTAAGCCGCACGTTTACGCGGAGCGAGGTAGCGAAGTGCTAGACAGGCCGCGGATACAGCACATCGGGCTCGGCGGTGCCCGGCGCACGCAAGGCCAATCCGCCCGCCGGGCCATTGATCTCGACCAGGCAGCCCGGGCGGCCGGCCGCGTGTCG
>JBFWSD010001225.1:0-2814 GCA_050248575.1 Gemmataceae bacterium | reverse complement strand
TGGCCTCGTCGAGCCAGCGGGCGTCGAAGGTGGCCTCAAAGAGCGATACCAGTGCGTCGATCAGATAAGCGTAGTCTACCTGGTAGGCATTGAGGGCCGCCTGGCTGCCCTGGCTCCAGGTGCGCAGCAGTCGGCCGCCAGGTCCGCGCATGTTCTTGAGGATGAAGTCGGCGGCGCCGGCGGCGGTCTCGGCATAGCTGGGATCGTCGAGGACGCGGGCGGCCCGGGCGAAGGCATTGATCATCAGCCCGTTCCAGGCCGTCAGCACTTTTTCGTCGCGGCCCGGCCAGATGCGGCGGCAGCGCACATCGAAGAGCCGCTTGCGGGCAGCGTCCAGCCGCTGGCGCAGCTCGCTTTCTTCCAGCTTCAGAAGACGCGCACTTTGCGCGAAAGTCTTCGAGCGATTGAGGATGTTGTGCCCTTCCCAGTTGCCGTCGGCGGTGACGTCGTAGACCTCGGCGAACAGGCTGGCCTCCTCGGCGCCCAGCAACTCCTCGATTTCTTCCAGGGTCCAGACGAAGAACTTGCCCTCTTCGCCTTCACTATCGGCGTCCTGGGTGCTGAAGAATGGCCCGGAGACGCTGCGCATCTCGCGTCGGACGTAAGCCAGCGTCTCCTCGACCACTTCCTTGTAAAAGGGATCGCGCGTGGCCTGGTAGCCTTCGAGATAGGCGACCGTCAAGAGTGCGTTGTCATAGAGCATCTTCTCGAAGTGGGGCACCAGCCAGCGGGCATCGGTGGAGTAGCGATGGAAGCCGCCCCCCAGATGATCGTAGATTCCTCCCATGGCCATCTTGTCGAGCGTGTGCTTGGCCATGGCTGCCGCATCGTCGGCGCCCAGGCGCAGCCAGATCCTCAATAGAAGTTGCAGCTCCATCGGATGAGGAAACTTGGGGGCAGAGCCAAAGCCGCCATGCGTGCTGTCGAAGGCACGCTGGAGCTGGCGCATGGCGCCCCGGAGCAACTCGGGGGACAACTGGCTGTCACCGTCTGCTTGCGGGATTTGCGTGACCTGCTTGAGCCCATCCGTGAGCTGGCCGGCGGCCGCATGCAGTTGCTCGCGGCGATTCCCCCACGCATCGACCAGCGCGTTGAGTACCTGCAAGAACGAGGGCCGCCCGTAGCGCGGTTCCGGTGGAAAATAGGTCCCGCCGTAAAACGGTCGCAGGTCGGGGGTCAAGAACACCGACATCGGCCAGCCTCCCTGCCCGGTCATCATCTGCACGGCCGTCATGTAAATGTGATCCAGATCGGGCCGCTCCTCCCGATCTACTTTGATGCTAACAAAGTGCTCGTTGAGAAAAGCGGCCGTCTCGTCATCCTCGAAGCTCTCGTGCTCCATCACGTGGCACCAGTGGCACGCCGAATAGCCGATGCTCAGAAAGATCGGCCGATCTTGCTCGCGTGCCTTGTTGAGTGCTTCCGGCCCCCAGGGAAACCAGTCCACCGGATTGTGCGCGTGCTGCTTCAGATACGGGCTGGTCGCAGCGCTGAGCCGATTGGTATGCGCGTGCTCCGACATGAGACCGCCTCCCTCCATGTTCGTACTGTGTCTGCGCGTGCGCGAGTCAAGAGCCAGTTTCATGATAGCAGGGCTGCACGGCAGCGTCCGCGCGACTCATTCACCGAGCAAGAGCTCGATGTCGTCCACCACCCAGTGCGCCTTGAGGAAGGCCAGGTTGTAGATCTCGCGAATGCGCGCGTCCTTGTCGACCAGGAAGATGCGCGACGGGTGATCGAGCTGCCCGTTGTCCGCGGGCTTGACCCACATGCCCCAGTCGGCGATCACCTTCTTCACGTCGGTCGGATCGCCGGTCAGGAACGACCAGTGCGCCGTGTCGGCATCGTAGAGCTTGAGATAGCGGCGCAGCGCGTCGGGCGTGTCACGCGCGGGGTCGAGGCTGATCGAGAGGAGCTGGACCTTGCCCTTGCCGAGCAGGCCGCGGCGGCGCAGCTCTTCTTGCACCTGGCCCATCCGATGCGTGGTAGCCGGGCAGGTGCCATTGCACGTGGTGAAGATGAAGCTGACCAGAAGAACCTTGCCCTCGAGGTCGGTGCGGCGGAGTTTGCCCCCGTCTTGCGTGGTGAGAACAAAGTCCGGGGCGGGCCGGATCACGGCCAGCCGCGAGTCCTTGTCGGCCCCGGCGAAAAAAAGGACGAGCGGTGTGAGCCAGAGTGTGTTCATGAAGTGATTCTAGCAAGAATCAGTAGCGGCCGCGCTTCCGTTCCTTGGCGGGCAGAATTTCCAGACAGGTCGTCCACCAGCCCGTCAATACAGTCTCGATGAACTCTTCAGGCAGCTTCTCGGCGCGCATGTCGCGGGCCAGCCGCTGGTGATCGTAATGGACGGGGATGAATTCGACCTGCAGGCTGCCCGTGGCGTCGAGGAGCGTGAACCAGACGTTGGTCGTGCCGTCGTTCTCTGGCCGCCCCAGCACGCCGACGTTGATGAAATGGCGATCGCCCGACAGCCGGCGGTGCCACTTGATGCCGGTGTGCGTGGCCAGCATCACATCGGCAGCGTGCTCGTCGGCCAGATGTTCGAGGAAGTGCGTGGACGTGGTCGATTCCCAGAGGAACTCGTTCATCTTGCGCGGGCTGCCGTGACACAAGAGCAGGCGATACTTGCCCAACTCGAGGCGGCGCTGCCCGGGCAACTCTTTCATCCAGGCGCGATGCGGCACGCTCGTGTTGCGAAAGGTGTAGTCGTAACTGAGGCGGGCGAAGTGGTTATCGCGCGGATCGGTGTAGCCGCACTGGCAATCGTCGAGGCCGTTGCCCACGGAATTGTCGTAGTTGCCCTGGATGGACAGG
>JBFWSD010001224.1:0-2814 GCA_050248575.1 Gemmataceae bacterium | reverse complement strand
AACAGATCGCGCCAGACGCGCGTGGCCGCCGCCAGGTCGGGCAGCGCCCGCCCAAACGCCTCGATGGTCAGCCAGCCGTCGTACTTCACTTCCTTGAGCGCCTTGAAGACCGGGTCCCAGTGGACTTGCCCCGTGCCCGGCGTGCCGCGATCGTTCTCGCTGATGTGGACGTGAATGAAGTGCGGGGCCAGCTCCTTGATGGCCCGCGCCTGGTCCTTCTCCTCGATATTGGCGTGGAAGGTGTCGTACATGGTGCGGAAGTTGGGATGATCGACCGCCTGCACCAGCGCCTTGGCGTCGGCGGCCGTGGTGAGGAAGTAGCATTCGAAGCGATTGAGATATTCGATGCAGAGCTTGAGGTTGTTCTTCTTGGCTTCCTCGGCGGCGCCGCGCAGGACCTCGGCGGCCCGCTTCTTCTCGTCGCCGGTCGGGCCGGAGCCCGAGAAAACGGCCAGCGGCGAATGATACGGGCCGCACATCATCTCTCCGCCCAGCGTGGCGGTCATCTCGATGGCCCACTTGAGGCGTTCGCCGGCCGCCTTGCGAATGCCGGCGTCCGGGCTGATCGGATTGGCGTCGGGGGTGGCGATGGTCACGGTGGTGCAGCCCAGCCCCTGGTTGTCGAGCTCTTTCTTGATGGACTGGAAGTGCTTGGCGTCTCCCTCGAAGACGGGGATCTCGACGCCGTCGTAGCCCGCCTGCTTCAGCTTGGCCAGGATGGGGAAGTGCTCGGACGTGACGTGAGTGGCCCAGAGCAGCAGGTTCATGCTGGTCTTCATGCGCGTACCCCCGGTGTCGTGTCGATGTTCGGTGAAAGGGGTATTGTGCGAGAAGCCAGCCGCCTCCGCAAGGGGCCGATCAGGCCACGAATCAACAAGAGCTGAGCGCGGCCGAAAGGCGCTTTGCCTTTGTCACAGCACTGTTCCAAAGGAACGAACCCCAGAGGCACAGAGGAACACAGAGGAAGAAGCACGGAGAGACGCCCGCAAGCCAATCGCCGAATCAAATAGATCTCTTTGTGTGTTCTCTGTGACACGAATGCACTCGCTGGGCCTGAGTCTCTGCGGTTAGATCTGGATTGTCAGACGGATGGCGATAGCATCACTGCATGCTTCCGCGCGACGTTCTGCGTCAGATTCGGCGATTGCAGCTCTTTGCCCGCAGAGCCGTCGAGGACATTCTGGGGGGCGAGTATCGCTCGGTCTTCAAGGGGACCGGCATCGCCTTCGAAGAGGTGCGTGAATATCAGCCCGGCGACGACGTGCGGGCCATCGACTGGAACGTCACGGCCCGCATGGGCCACCCCTACATCAAACGCTACATCGAAGAACGCGAGCTGACCGTCGTCTTGATGGTCGATGCCTCGGGCAGCCAGCGCTTCGGCACGCACATTCAACAGAAGCGCGAGGTGGCCGCCGAGCTGGCCGCGCTCCTTGCCTTCAGCGCCGTCAGCAACAACGACAAGGTCGGGCTGATCGCCTTCAGCGATCAGGTGGAGCATTACGTGCCGCCGCGCAAGGGGACGCGGCACGTGCTCAGGCTGATCCGCGACATCCTCTACTTCCAGCCCGAGAACCCGGGCACCTCGCTGCGCGAGGCCCTCGAGTTCCTCAACCGCGTCCGCCGCAAGCGGGCCATCGTCTTCCTGCTCAGCGACTTCCTCGACCAGGGCTACGAAAAGCTGCTCAAGCGCACGGGCCGCCGCCATGACCTCATCCTCGTCCGCATCACCGACCCGCGCGAGGAAGACATGCCCCCCGTCGGCCTGGTCGAGTTCGAGGACGCCGAGACGGGCAAGCCACTCTTGCTCGACACGTCGAGCCGCCACATCCGTGAAGCCTTGCAGAGCCAGGCGAAGACGCGCCGGGAAGAGATCCGCCAGCTGGCCCGCTCGGCCCAGTCCGACCTCATCGAAGTCTCCACCGACGGCGCCCACCTCGACGACCTGGTCCGCTTCTTCGACATGCGCGAGCGCAAGCTCGGCATCAAGCGCTGAAAGTGCTGCCATTCCCGCCCCGGACGCTTACATTGACGGAAGCACTCAAGGCAGGAGTCAGCCATGTCCGATCTGCATGCGCGCGCGGTAGCCTACTTCAAGGACTTGCAGGACCGCATCTGCAAGGCCCTCGAGGAGGCGGATGGCCCGGGCCGCTTTCGCGAAGACGCCTGGGAACGCGCAGGGGGCGGCGGCGGCCGCACCCGCGTCCTTGCCGACGGCGCCGTCATCGAAAAAGGGGGCGTCAACTTCTCCGAAGTGCATGGCCAGTTCTCCGAGGAGTTCGCCAAGCAGATCCCCGGCGCGGGCCGCGACTTCACCGCCACCGGCATCTCGCTGGTCATCCATCCGCGCAATCCTTACGTGCCCACCGTACATGCCAACTTCCGCTTCCTCACCAAGGGCGAGAAGCAATGGTTCGGCGGCGGGGCCGACCTCACTCCTTACTACCCCTTCCGCGAAGACGTGGTCGCCTTCCACAAAGTCTGGCAACGCGTGTGCCGCCAGCATGCCAGCGTGGCTGACTATCAACGGCTCAAGAAGTGGTGCGACGAGTACTTCTTCCTGGCCCATCGCAACGAACCGCGCGGCGTGGGGGGCATCTTCTTCGATTACCTGGAAGGAGACCTGGAGGCGCTCTTTGCCTTCGTGCGCGACGCCGGCGATGCCTTTCTCGACGCCTATCCCCCCATCGTCTTGAAACGCAAGGGCACGCCCTTTGGCGAGCGCGAACGCAGCTTCCAGGAGTTCCGCCGCGGCCGCTACGTCGAGTTCAACCTGATCTACGACCGCGGCACCACGTTCGGCCTGAAGACCGG
>JBFWSD010001223.1:0-2821 GCA_050248575.1 Gemmataceae bacterium | reverse complement strand
GACGGCGCTGCAGATCACCGAGCCGCATCGCTTCGTCGAGTGCGTCATCGCGCCGGGCTACGCGAACACCGCCTTCGAGCTGCTCACGCATCGACCGACCTGGAAGACCAGCGTCCGGCTGTTGCGGATTGGCCCGCTCGACCGCGAGAAAGGACGGGTGGCCGCGCTCGATTATCGCCGCGTCGATGGCGGGCTGCTCGTGCAGTCGCGCGACGTGCCCGCCGACGACTTTGCCAGGATGCAGGTGGTGACCAAGAAGCAGCCCGACGATCTCGAGCTGGCCGATCTGCGTTTCACCTGGGCCGTGTGCAAGCATGTGAAGAGCAACGCCATCGTGCTGGGCAAAGAGGGCATGATCGTCGGCGTGGGCGCCGGGCAGATGAGCCGCGTCGATTCGGTGCAGATTGCCGTCCGCAAGGCAGGCGATCGTGCCCGCGGCGCCGTGCTGGCTTCCGATGCGTTCTTCCCGTTCCGCGACGGCGTGGATGAAGCGGCCGCCGCGGGCGTGAAGGCGTTCGTGCAGCCCGGCGGCTCGAAACGCGACGCCGACGCCATCGCCGCCTGCGACGAACGCGGCCTGCCCATGGTGTTCACGGGCATCCGGCATTTCCGACATTAGTCCGCTGTCCGTGGCCCGTGGCACGAGAAGACCAAGGACCAAATCGATGATCAAACTGGCCGTGCTTCTGAGTGCGGGCGGCACGACGATGCAGAACCTCATCGATCGCATCGCCGACGGGCGGCTCGACGCCCGCATCGTCCAGGTAGTCTCCAGCAATACCGGCGTGGGAGGCATCGATCGGGCGAAGAAGGCTGACTTGCCCGTGGCTGTCGTCACGCGCAAGGAAGCGGGCTCGCGCGAGGAGTTCAGCAAGCGCATCTTCGATCTGTGCCGCCAGGCGCAGGCCGACCTGGTGTGCATGGCGGGCTTCCTGCAACTGATCACGGTGCCCGACGACTTCATCGGCCGGGTCATGAACATCCATCCGGCCCTGATCCCGGCGTTTTGCGGCAAGGGCTATTACGGCCACCACGTGCACGAGGCCGTGCTGGCTTACGGCGCCAAGATCAGCGGCTGCACCGTCCACTTCGCCGACAACGAATACGACCATGGCCCGATCATCTTGCAGAAGGCGGTGCCCGTACACGATTACGATTCGGTGGAGACGCTCACCGTGCGCGTCTATGAGCAAGAATGCGAGGCCTACCCCGAGGCCATCGCCCTCTTCGCGCAGGGCCGCTTGCAGATCGACGGCCGCTGTGTGAAGATCAAGAGGTGATTGACTCCTCCAAACTGGAGCAGCCCATGAACGCCGTCGTCTTCGCTCTTTTCTTCGTGCCGATCCCTGACTCCCCCGCGACGCCGGTGGACGCCGACGATAAGCGGATGCAAGGAGAATGGTCCATCCTCACCTTCAAAGGTCCAGGCGCGGGTCGAGACGGGGAGAAGGAGGCCAAGAAGGACCTCATCGTCATCAGCGGCAACACCCTGGCCCGCGTCAGCCCCAATGGCGACCGCCAGGAAGCCGCCATCACCCTCGACACTGCCAGGAAGCAGATCATCTTCACGGAGAATCAGAGCAGGCACACCGGCATCTATCGCTTCGAGGGGGATACGCTGCAGATCTCGATTCGCGAGGGAGCAACTCCCCCGAAGGATTTCAAGGGCACAGGCGGCGACTACTTGCTGGTGCTGAAGCGGATCAAGGCCGCGAAATGAAAAAGCGAGCGGACCGATGCGAAATCGAGCCTCGTGCCGAGGCGGGCCTGCTTGGCAGTGAGCCCCATGGCGGGCTCGACGTGAGTGAACTGCGCCGGCTGGGCATCGCCCCCGACCAGGTCGTCGATTTCAGCGTGTGTCTCAATCCTTTCGGCCCGGCGCCCGGGGTGGCCCCGGCCATCGCACGGGCCGCCATCGATACATATCCCGATCGCGATTGCCGGCGCTTGCGGGCCGCCCTGGCCGAGCACCTCTGCGTAGTGCCCACGCAGGTGCTGGTCGGCAACGGTTCATCGGAGTTGATTGCCCTGGCGGCGCTGGCTTACGTGCGGCCCGGCGACCGCGTGCTGGTGCTCGGGCCCACCTACGGCGAATACGCGCGGGCCGCCCGTCTCATGGGGGGCAAGGTCATCGCCTGCAACGCGAGCGCGGGCGACGACTTCAAACTCGGCGAGGGCGCGGTTCGGCAGGGTTTGCAAGAGACGCGGCCCGGCCTGGTCTTCCTCTGCAACCCGAACAACCCGACGGGCACAATGTTGCCCGTGGAGAGGATCGCGGGCTGGGCGAAGCAGCAACCGGGCTGCCTGTTCGTGGTGGATGAGGCGTATCTCTCCTTCGCGGCTGACGCCGCGTCGGCCTGCTTTCTCGGGCGCGACAACATCCTGGTGCTTCGTTCATTGACGAAGGATCATGCCCTTGCAGGCGTACGCGTTGGGTACGCCGTGGGAGCCGAGGCGGTGATCGATGTGCTGGCCCGGGTGCGTACGCCGTGGAGCGTGAGCACGGCGGCGGAGGCTGCCGGGCTGGCCGCCGTGCGCGATCGAGCCCATCTCGAGAGTTGCTTGCGGCAACTCGCCCAGGCGAAGAACGAGCTGGTCGACGGGCTCGTGAAGCTGGGGCTGGCCGTGTTGCCCTCGGCGACGCATTATTTCCTCGTGGAAGTGGGCAACGCGACCGAGTTTCGCGCGCGGCTCTTGCCCCACGGGATGCTCGTGCGTGACTGTACCTCGTTTGGCTTGCCCGGCCACGTGCGCATCTCGACGCGGCGGCCCGAGGAGAACCAGAGACTGCTCGACGTGCTTGCTGGATCAAAGGCTGCCG
>JBFWSD010001222.1:0-2823 GCA_050248575.1 Gemmataceae bacterium | reverse complement strand
ATGAGCAGGATACGAGCGCCGAGGAGGTCCACCGCAACTGGTACCAGATCAAGGCCGCCGAGAAGCAGGAGCGCGGCGACGACCCATTCGCCGGCATACCGAAGTCGCTACCCGCCCTGTTGCGGGCCGAGCGCGTGGCGGGCAAGCTCGAACGACTCGGGGAGGAAAAACCAACCCGCGAGGAGCTCATCGCCGCCCTGCACCGCCAGCTCGATGAACTGGCTGCTGCTGGCGCTAGCGAGAGAGAGCTTGGCGAGTTGCTCTTCGATGTCTGCCGGCTGGCCCGCCGGATGGATGTGAGCGCCGAGGATGCCCTGCGGGGCAGCGTTGCACGACGGATCAATGACCAACCGGGTAACGGAGAACCGAGAATCGAGAACCGAGAATGAAGTGCTGGCGCGTCGGGCTAACCAGACAGCGCCGGGCTAACCAGACAGCGCCGGGCTAACAAAAGTAAGAACCGAGAATGAGCTGCCCGCTCATTCTCGGTTCTCTGTTTTCCGTTTTCGGTTACCCGAATCGTCTTTTAGAAAACACCGGGGATCGTCTGCTCTTCGGCGAGCTTGGCGACCTGGGCGTATTCGGGCATGACGCGGAGCACGCCGACGTCGAACACCGTGTGCAAGATGGTGGAGACCAGGTTCTTGGTGTTCTGGTTGTCGGAGGCGGGCTCGCCGCCATCCTTGGTGGACTGGCCGATGACCTTGCCCTTCTGGACGCCGCCGCCATAGAGGAAGAGCGGAGCCAGGCGGGCCCAGTGATCACGGCCGCCGTTCTTGTTGATCTTGGGAGTGCGGCCCATCTCGCCGGTGCAGACAAGCATGATCTTGTCGGACAGCCCGCGCGCCTCGAGGTCCTCGATGAACGTGGCGACCGCGTGATCGAAGCTACGCCCCACCGCTTCCATGCCGTCCTTGCAATTCAGGTTGTTGCCGTCGGCGTGGAAGTCCCACACGCCTTCGTAGGCGGCGTGGATGGTGACAAAGCCTGCGCCAGCCTCGCACAGACGGCGCGAAAGCAACAGCAGCTTGCCCAGCGACTTGGCATGGCCGCTGTAGTAGCCGCGCTTGCCGCGGGCCGCCTTGGACCAGCCATCGCGCCGCGCGAAACGTCCCGTATCATACTTCTTCAAAATCGCGGGATCTTCCTTGCTCAGGTCGAGCGCATCGGCCACGCCGCGCGACAGCAGCACCTCGTAGGCCTGCTTCTGAACTTCGTCGAGCGCCTCGATCTGGCCGCGGGCATCCACCGAGCGATTGAGCGAATCGAGGCTGGCCAGCAACTCACGCCGATCATCAAAACGGTCGCGGGCCATGCGGAGCTGCATGTTCTTCTGGAGATCGCCATTGCCGCCCGGAACGAAGGGGGCGTACATCGAGCCGAGGGCCCCGGTAGCGCTGGTATCGCCGCGGGCCGAGCCTTTGGTCACATCGTCGCACACGGCCTGGTTGAACAGCGAGCAGTTCGTCGGCATGGCGTTGTCGGAGCGGATGGCCCCGGCCACGCGCGAATAGAGCGAGCCGATGTTGGCATTCAAGGTTTCCGGGCTGACGATGCCATGGATATTGTGCCCGGCGTTGTTGGTCTGGAAGTTGCGCACCACGGTGAACTTGTCGGCCAACCGGGCCAGATTCTCCATGGTGTCGCCGAACTGGACGCCCGGCAGCTTCGTACTGGTCACCCCGGTGACGGTGCGGATGTTGTCGGGAGCGTCCGGCTTGGGGTCAAAAGTTTCAAACTGCGTTGGACCGCCCTGCTGGAACAGGAAGATGACGGACTTGCCCGAGAGCGGGTTCAACGAGGAATCGGCCTTCGCCTTGGCGGCAAGCAGCGAAGAGAGGGTGAGGCCACCGAGACCGAGCGCGCCGACGGTGAGGAAATCGCGTCGGCTCATACCTTGCTTGCCATCGTAAATGGTCAGCATGGCAGCATTCCTTTCGTGCGGACCGCTTGGGGTGGGATAGCAGGCAGTAGGTAGGGGGCCGTCGTTGGTGGGGGGTAGACGGGCCCCGGGGTCGAACGGCACGCGGTCGCAGCATCGATGCCGTTCTTCTCAGATTAGAAGCTTTCGCGCTCGACAGGTCAATCAGATTCCCCCAGAAAACGCTCCCCGCGCTCCCCTGCCCCACCAGGTTTGGCCGCGCCTCCGGCGGGTGCGAGAAGTACTGTTAGACGGGGCCGCCTGTGGCGTCGTATGACGGATCAATATCGTCCGACCTTTTCGGAGAGTTTCATGCTGCGCACTTCTCTGCTGTTCGCGTGTGTGCTGTTCCTGCCTGGCCTGGCTTGGGCAGACGAACCCGAGAAGCTCTCCGACGCCGAGATCAAGAAGCGGCTGATCGGCAAATGGGAATACAGCCAGCGCTTCGGCACCACGGCTATCCAGACCGTCGAACTCTACAAGGATGACGGCACGCTCGAACGCGAGGATGCGCTCAACGACAAGCAGAAGTTGAAGATCAAGGCTACCTGGGAAGTGAAGGACGGCAAGCTCACCACCGTGGTCACCGAAGGGGCCATCGGCAAGGGCACCAAGGTCAGCGGCAAGATCCTGACCATCGACGACAAGAGCATGCAGATCCAGATGGACGCCGGGGCCAAGTACACGAAGACCAGGGTGCAAGCGGCCCAGGTCGAGGCAAACGATACGCGCGCTCACTGGGTCTACGAAGGGGGCTGGTTCCAGCGCGAACGGGACGGCACCTGGTCCGAGCACAACGCCGAGGCTTATCGCAGCGGCAAGCCGTATCGCTTCAAGGAAGTGGCCCGCACCCCGGAACATGTGGAACTCCACGACGCGTTCCGCAACGCCAGCGTGCGGCT
>JBFWSD010001221.1:0-2824 GCA_050248575.1 Gemmataceae bacterium | reverse complement strand
CAGCCCCGGGCCGCCCGAATCGCCTTCCGTGCGCATCAACCCGGTGCCTAGGTCGGCGGTCTGCTCGCCGGCCGGGGTGGCGCCAGTTGCCGCCGGCTCTGTGCGCTCGGTTCCCGTCAGTGCGCGAACGTCCGCCAGGGTAATCTGGCCACCCGTGATGTACTTTTCGTTGATTTCGACAACGCCTCGACCCCAGGCAACAGGGCGAAACGCCCCGATTTCATATTCGTCGTCCCGGAGGAAGACGAGGTACTGGATGCCCTGGGCCAGTCCACGCCGGCCATCTTCGAGACTGGGCTGGCATTCCTGAGTCTCGTAGTCGCTGATCCAGCGGTCATTCAGCGTGATGCTGGTCCCGGCGTTGAGTTCGCCGGCGAGCACCTGGTCGATCCGGGCGATGACGGGGTCCGCTGATGGCTCTCCGGTGAGCGGTGGCGAATCGACGACAGTCACAATTGCGACGCCTCCCGTGGCAAGGCCGCGGTACTCCGTGATTTTCTGGGGGTTGAACAGGAATGGCGGATTGCAACCGAGTTCTACCTCGAGTGCTTCCCGGTCGTCTTCGTCCAGTGCGGGCGCGGCAGAGACGACGGTGCGAACGGTTTCGAGGAGCGTTGGCGGATTCTCGACCTGCCACATCGGCATCGGCGCGAAGTCGTCGACGGGCAGGTCGAACGCCGCGTAGCCGCTCCAGCCGATTTGCCAGAGACCATCGACCTGCTTCTCCATGAAGACGACCGAGCGTTGCCCATCTTCGAACCGGAAGCCGGAGTGGAACTCCTCTTCATACGGGCTACAGGCGGCCATCGTGTAGGTCCCGCGGTTGTCGAAAAGGTAGCGTGCGCCGGCCTCTGTGCCCTTGAGCGATTCATCGACCACGAGCGTGGCTTCGTACTCGCCAGTATCGGCCCAGGTGCCAATCGCGATGATCGGCGTTCGCTCGACGAGGTCTGGAAGGTAGCGCCGTTCCAGGGGCGCGAGCGAACACGCCGAGACCGCCGGGGTGCTGGCAACGCCGGCGGCCAGGACCGCAGCGAACACGGCGGCCACCACAAATGCGGTCTTCATGGTTGCCAAGACGTCGATCCCGCCAAGAAAGTTCCCCGTTCGGCCGATGTCCCAGGGTTTCGCCCGGGCCGGCCACCTAAAGGTCGTTTGCGTCACGCGAAAGACCCATTCAGCCGCTATCCTCTGCTACTTTCGGCCGTTGGCATAAGCGTTTCCGAATGGCATTCTGCCGGACATCCGGCAGCATCGCGGCCACGATCCGAGGCATGACACTATGACAGCCACAGAAACCTCCGCCCGGCCCCAGGAAGCGAAAATCGAGCACTTCGACGTGCTGATCGTAGGGGCAGGAATCTCTGGCGTGGGTGGCGCCTATCACCTGAAGACGCAGCGTCCTGGCACCACATTCGTGGTCCTCGAATCCCAGGGTGGGTTCGGTGGCACGTGGCGGACCCACAAATACCCGGGCATCCGCTCCGATAGCGATCTCCACACGTTTGGCTACCGCTTCAAGCCGTGGACCAGCGCGCCGATCGCGACCGCCGAAGAGATTAAGAAGTACATGGGTGAGGTCATAGAAGAGAACGGCCTCGACCAGCACATTCGCTATCACCACAAGATCAATTCCGCGAAGTGGTCGAGCGAAAACAACACGTGGACCATCAATGCGACGAAGACAGAGACCGGCGAGAGCGCGGTCTTCACCTGCAACTTCCTCTGGATGTGCCAGGGCTACTACCGCCACGAACAGGGTTATACGCCGGAATGGCCCGGGATGAGCGACTTCCACGGCCCGATCGTACACCCGCAGACCTGGCCCGAGGACCTGGACCTCAAGGGTAAGCGTGTCATTTGTATTGGTTCCGGCGCGACGGCCGCGACCGTCGTTCCGGCAATTGCCGAAGAGTGCGCGCATGTGACCGTGCTTCAGCGCTCTCCCACCTACTTCATCCCAGGACGCAACCGGAACGACCTGGCCGAACAGCTGCGCGAACTGGACATCGACGAGGAGTGGATTCACGAGATCGTTCGCCGCAAGATCCTCCACGACCAGGCAGTCTTCACCCGGCGCGCCATGGAAGAGCCGGAGAAGGTAAAGCACGAGCTCCTGGAAGGCGTGCGTGCCTACCTCGGCCCGGACTACGACATCGAGAAGCACTTCACGCCGAGCTACCGGCCGTGGCGCCAGCGCATCGCGTTCGTTCCCGACGGCGACATCTTCAAGGGCATTCGCGCAGGCAAGGCGTCGGTCGTGACTGACGAGATCGAGCGCTTCACCGCCAAGGGAATCCTCACCAAGTCTGGCGAGGAACTGGAGGCCGACGTCATCATCACGGCGACCGGCTTCAACATGAATGTGATGGGCGACATCCAGTTCGAGATCGATGGCAAGCCGCTGAACTTCGCCGATACCGTCACGTACCGCGGCATGATGTTCACCGGCGTGCCGAACATGATCTGGGTTTTTGGCTATTTCCGGGCAAGCTGGACGCTACGCGCGGACCTGCTCGGCGACTTCATCTGCCGGCTGCTGGCGCACATGGAGGCGAAGGGCGCAAAGCGCGTGGATGTCGCCCTGCGGCCAGAGGACCAGGACATGGAGCTGTCCGACTGGATCGACCCCGAGAACTTCAACCCGGGTTATCTCATGCGGGCAATGCACCTGTTGCCAAAGCGGGGGAACAAGCCCGAGTGGCAGCACACGCAGGACTACTGGCGCGAGAAGGACGAGCTTCCTGCTATCGACCTGGATGGCGCGGAATTCAAGTACAGCTAGCCCAGGAACCAGTAACGGGCGCCCCCGGGGCGCCAGGAA
>JBFWSD010001220.1:0-2824 GCA_050248575.1 Gemmataceae bacterium | reverse complement strand
TCTCAACTCGGCCGGATCGAAGCCGTTGCCCTCATCCTCGATCTGGATGTCGCAACGCTCGCAGGCCACGTGATAGGAAATGTGTACGCACTTTTCCGGGCAGAGCTGGTTGCCGTGCTTGATGGCGTTGGTCACGGCCTCCTCGATGGCCGTGCAGATGCAGAAGACATCGCGGTCGTCGTAGCCATGAGCGCGGAGCCGCTCCTCGATGGCCTCCTGCACGCGCTGTACCGCGGCAGGCTGGCTCGGGATGACGATTTTCTCTGTCAGGGCGACCTGTGCGAGTTGCAGATCGGTAATCACGGACACGTGTCGTTCTCCATGTACAAGACGGGAATGGTTCCATCCACAAGAACGAACTACTGTGACAGACCGCCAGGTGATTTGCGCTCGGGCGGTCCGGCGAATCTCAGAATGCTTGCAGGGCCGCTTGCTCTTCAGACTGGATATTGAAGATCTTGTTGAGCTTGGTGATCTCGAAGACCTCGTAAATCTGCGGATCGATGTTGCACAGAATCAGCCGCCCGCCCGCCTGTTGCAGCTTCTTGTTCAAGGTGATCAGCTTGGCCAGGGCTGCGCTCGACAGGTACTCGACATTGCCGAAGTTGAGCAGGAGCTTGCGCCGGCCCGCTTCGTCGACCAGACTGAACAGCTGCTCGCCGATGGCCTGGATGATCTGTTCGTCAAGGATCTTGCGATCGATGAAGTTGACGACGGTCACATCGCCGATGTCTTCCACTTCCAGACGTCGACGACGGGGTTGCGACGACATGACCAGTAATCCTCCAGCGTTGCGGCGAGGAAATGGCGACGAATCGATTTTGAAGCAACTGCACCCACCCATCGTAGTTGCGCCCACGAAGGTGTCAAGAACATTTTGCAGCCATCCCGCCCCCGCCGGGCAGCCCATCCGGCGAGACTCGCGTTGTCGGCAAGTGCCTGCCCCGGCTACAATCCCAGCGCCCGGCAAATATCTCCAAGAGGAAGCAGATGCGCGTCGGCATCGGCCACGACACCCACCGCCTGGAAGCGGGCCGCCCCTTGATCCTGGGGGGCGTGCGCGTCCCCTTCGAACGCGGCCTGGCCGGACACAGCGACGCCGACGTGGTCTTGCATGCTCTGACCGATGCGCTCCTGGGCGCCGCGGGTCTCGGCGATATCGGCGATCTCTTCCCCGACACGGATCCGAAGTATCGCGATGCCGATTCGGCCCTGTTCGTCAAGGAAGCACTGGCGCGGCTGAACCAGGCGGGCTGGCAAACCGTCAACGTGGATATCATTGTCTTCGCGGAACAGCCCAAGCTCGGGCCGATCAAGGCGGAAATCCGTGCCCGCGTGGCCTACCTCCTCGGAATGGACCAGGGCGCGGTCAACGTGAAGGCCAAGACCGGCGAGAAAGTCGGCTCCATCGGCAAAGGTGAAGCGATCGCGGCCCAGGTGGTCGCACTGATCAAGGCAAAACCATGATCGAGCCGGCAAGCGGCTGGCTCCTGATCTCTGATTCCGATTACGGAGGATCGCGATGGCCCTGCGGGTCTACAACACACTGACCAGGCAAAAAGAGCCGTTCCAGCCCGTGCAAGCGGGCAAGGTTGGGATGTACGTGTGCGGCCCGACGGTCTACAAGCCGAGCCACATCGGCCACATGGTCGGCCCGGTCATCTTCGACACCGTCAAACGCTTCCTGGTCTATCAGGGCTACGATGTCAAGTTCGTCGTCAACATCACCGACGTCGACGACAAGCTCATCGTTCGCGCCAAGGAACTGAACACCACGGTCAAGGAACTGGCCGACAAGATGACCGGCGACTACACCGAGTGTCTGAAGAAGCTCAATGCCCGCGACGGCATCGACCTCATGCCGCATGCCACCGAACACATCGGCGAGATGCTGGCCATGATCCAGAAGCTGATCGACAAGGGGCACGCCTACGCCGCGGGCGGCGACGTCTACTTCGACGTCTCGAGCGACGCCGATTACGGCAAGCTGTGCAACCGCGATCCGGAGCAGCTCGAGGCGGGCGCGCGCATCGAGGTGAATGCCAAGAAGAAGAACCCAGGCGACTTTGCCCTGTGGAAGGGGGCCAAGCCGGGCGAACCACAATGGGACAGCCCGTGGGGGCCGGGGCGGCCCGGCTGGCACATCGAGTGCTCCGCCATGAGCATGAAATACCTGGGCCAGACCTTCGACATCCACGGCGGCGGGCTCGACTTGCAGTTCCCGCATCACGAGAACGAACTGGCCCAGTCGGAATCGTATTCCGACGCCACGTTCGCGAAGTACTGGATGCACAACGGCCTGCTGCGCATGGGGCAGAGCAAGATGGCCGGGTCGGTCGGCAACGTGGTGAACGTCGCCGACCTGCTCGCCAAGCACTCGGCGGAGACGGTGCGTTTCCTGCTCTTGAAGACGCACTATCGCAGCCCGATCGAGTACAGCGAGAACAGCCTGGCCGAAGCTGCCAAGGGGCTGGAAACTTTCTATCGCTTCTTCGAACGCTACCAGCGCATCACCAACGCATCGTTCTACTCACTCGAGGCGCCAAAGAAACGCAGTGACTTCGATCCGGGCCAGGACGAGCTCTTGCACACGATCGCCGGGCTGCGCAAGTCGTTCCTCGAGTCCATGGAGGACGACTTCAACACCGGCGGCGCGGTCGGCGTGCTCTACGAACTGCTCTCGGCATTGAACCGCTTTGCCGACGCCACGCGGCTCGAAGGGGGCAAGGCCGACGCCCACCTGATCGAATCCTTCAAGCAAGGCACCCTGCAACTGCGCGAGCTCAGCCAGATCCTCGGCCTGTTCTGGTCGGCCCCGCAGAAG
>JBFWSD010001219.1:0-2828 GCA_050248575.1 Gemmataceae bacterium | reverse complement strand
AGAATGAAGTAGTGGTCACATTGCGGAGGGACGATGAATCGCCCGATTATCTGTTGCCTGCTGACAGTTCTTCTGCCAGTGCTCGGGTCCTCGACGGCCACGCCCGTGGACACCAGCGCTCCCAAGGCTCCGCAGCTCTCCGACAAGGACCGGGAGCGCTGGCAGAAGCTGCGCAAAACCAGTCCAGCCCCTTACATCATTGCCGGCTACATCATCAAGTCGAAGAGCTGGCAGATTGCCCTCTGGGACACCAAGCTCGATATCCATAGCTGGCAGTCCAAGCTCGATCTCTGGTCCAAGGACGACAAGGAAATCGCCGAGGCAACGGCCAAGGAGATTGCCCTCAAAGACGGCACCGCAAAAGTGACCGCGGTCATCGACCTGTTCACCGAGGACGCCCCGAAGGCTATGGCCTTCTACTACAAGGATGAAGCAGGCCTCTATACTTCGCGCGTGCCACCCAGTGCCGAGATTGGCGCGGCGCTGAAGGCGTTTCTGCTTGGCGTGCAGAAGGATCCTGTCGTCGCAAAACCGGACAGTAACTAGCAGGTCGAGCCCGCGCGAGGCGAAGAACAGTGTGAGAGAGGGCACGCCATGCTCACGGGCAGACAGGTTCGCATCCGCTACGCGCGCGACAAGATCGTGCCGCAGTACATCGACACCGCCGATGCCGGCTGGATCGAGGTGGCTACCCAGTTGCTCGAAATCCTGCGCGGCCAGGCGGGCAGCACGCGCGGCCAGCTCGACGAAGACCTCAAGGAAGTTGCCGGCACCGATCCCAATCAACTCGTGCACCAGGGGCTGGCCAAGCTCCTCGAAGACCGCTGCGAGTTCGACGTCGTCTCCGGGCTGCCCCCGGAACAGGTGCGCGAGGCCGTCTTCCTTGCCGCTGCCACTTCTCGCAAAGAGAACCTGAAAACAGAGCGCGACGACGCGGAGACACCGAGAGGGGGAGACGCAGCGACGGCCGACGCTGAAGCGACGGTCCCCTTGTCTCCCCCTCTCCGTGTCTCCGCGTCATCTGAGTGGCGGCGCAACGTGCTAGCGGACGTTGCCCGCGCGCTGGAACTGACCGAAGAAGAAATCGAAGCCGGGCTGTTCGCCGATCTGAAGAGTGAGCAGCGTCTGGTGCGCTTCCGCGACATTTCCGTCGAAAGACTCTTGCAGCGCTACAACGTTGCTCTGGCGCAGGCAGTCTTGCTGCGCTCCACGCGCGTGCAGGTGGTGATTCGCAGCGAGCCGCCGCGCCGCTACCGGCAGCTGCTGCGCAAGGTCAAGTTTCATCGCCTGGTCTGCGAGATCGAACGGGCGGGCCGCGACGCCGTCACCCTGAAGCTGGACGGCCCGCTCAGCCTGTTCTCGGCGACGCAGAAATACGGGATGCAGCTGGCGTTGTTCCTGCCCGCATTGCTTACCTGCAGCGATTTCGAGCTGGAGGCTGAGCTCCTCTGGGGGCCGCAAAAGAAACCCAAGAAGTTTACGCTGGCGGCCGCCGACGGCCTGGTTTCCACCGAGCCCGACTGGGGCCAGTTCTTGCCCGCCGAGCTCAAGATGTTCGCCGAACTGTTCGCCAAGCGCATCGATGACTGGGAACTGAGCGAGGACGTGGATTTGTTCCCGCTCGGCGAAGGTCCAGGCTCGGGCTACTGGGTCCCGGATTTCAGCCTCACCGATCGCCAATCGGGCGAGGTCGTTTATCTCGAGGTGCTCGGCTTCTGGCGGCGTTCCGGCGTGGAAAAGCATCTCGAGCGGCTGAAGCAGCACGCGCCGGGCCCGTTCGTGCTGGCCCTCTCGGAACAGCTCAAGGTCGACGACGAGGAACTGGCGGGCCTGACGGCGGCGGTCCATCGCTTCAAGCAGATGCCCCTGCCCGACGAGGTGGCGAAGTTGGCCCGCGGGTTGCTCAGTGCCTGAATCGCCCGCGGTCAAGGACCGAGTTCGATGTCAGCGCACGCAGTCCTCGATTCGCTGTGCGCCAAATAGATAGGAAATGCGCCATCTGGAAGCTTGCACTTCTCGCGATTTCCCGCGAAAATCTACCCAGGTCGAAGAACTGCCAGGCTGCAATCTGAAAGTCTCACCGCTTCTGCAGGGGGTACGATGCGACTGCGGAACCTGCTCCTAGTGACGGTTGTCTGCTCCACGGGCGGCAACCTCCGCGCCGACGACGGCGTCGCCTTCTTCGAGAAGAAGATCCGCCCGGTCTTCGTCGAGCACTGCTACAAGTGCCATTCCGCTCAGTCGAAGAAACTGAAAGGGCAACTTCGCCTCGATACCATCGCCGGCATCCGCAAGGGTGGCGAGACCGGCCCGCTGTTCGTGCCCAGGAAACCCAAGGAAAGCCTGCTGATCACCGTGCTCCGGCACGAAGACATGGCCATGCCGCCCAACGGCAAGCTGTCGGACCCGATCATCAACGACGTGGTGGCCTGGATCGAGCAGGGGGCGCCGCTGCCCCAGGAAGTAACCTCGGGACCGACCCCGCGTCGCGAGGCGTTCCGCATCAGCGCCGAAGACCGGGCTCACTGGGCGTTTCAGCCCCTCGTCAAGCCGGCGTTGCCCACCGTGGAGGCGCCAACCGACATCGATCGCTTCTTGCTGGCCAGGCTGCGGGCCGCCAAGCTCACTCCCGCCGAGGCAGCCGACAAGTACACGCTCTTGCGGCGGGCCACCCACGACCTCACCGGCTTGCCCCCCACCATCGAAGAAATCGACGCCTTCCTGGCCGACGGTGCGCCGGATGCCTTTGTCCGCGTGGTGGACCGCTTGCTTGCTTCGAAAGAATTCGGCGTGCGCTGGGGCCGCCACTGGCTCGACGGGGTCCGCTA
>JBFWSD010001218.1:0-2829 GCA_050248575.1 Gemmataceae bacterium | reverse complement strand
CGAGAAGCGGAAGGAAGACGCGGACTACGTGCCGCCGTTGCCTCCGCTGTTTGGCGAGAAGGAGGGCAAGATCGCCCGCGCCAACCGGGGCCGCGATCCGCTTTTTCTTTTCGCCGCCTTGCAGCGGCAGCTCAACTATCCCGAGGTGCCGCGGGCGCGGCCCGCCGCCGATGCGGGCTCGGCCCTCGCTTCCTTGCAGGTCAAGTTCCGCGAGCTGGAAACCCGTCTCAAACTGCTCGAGGGCGAGACGCGCGGCCACGTCGACCTCAGCCAGTTCGGCAAGCCCGCGCTCTTCAGCGACGACGACGAGTAGCCCGGCCAAGCTCGGTTTGCAAAGAATTGCCTCGCCACTATAATCCCCCCAGGATCGCTACAGGCCTGCCCGAGCCGGTTTCCGGTCGTTGGTTGAGGCCCATTGTAAAGGAGCACATGCATGGCCGACGACAAAGCCGACCTGCGCACGGGCGGCGTGCGGAACTGGCTCCCCTGGCTCGAAATCTTCCGCGGCTTCCAGGTTGCCCTCGATCTCAAAAAACTCTTGCTCGCCGGCGGCGGCATCCTGGTCATGGCCCTGGGCTGGTGGCTGCTGGCCGTCATCTTCTACGATGCGTTCAGTCATCCGCCCACCAGGCCCACCGAAGATCAACTCCGCGAAGCCCGCGACAAGACCTACGACGAAACGGATGCCACCCGCAATGAACAGCAGCAGATCGCTGCCGAGCAACGCTTGCTCGACGACTATCAGATCCAGCTGCGCCGCTATGAACTGCTCGGCGCCACGGCGGGCAAGAACGGGCTGATGCGCACGATGCCCTGGGACGAGGAACGCGGCCACAATCCCTTCCTGGTCGTGACCGGCCTCGCCGCCAACCGGGGCCGTGTCAGCGACGCCATCCAGCTGCACGTGTTGCTCGAACCCTTCTACAAGTTCTTCCAGCCCATCTACTACTTGCTCCACTCCAATGCGGGCTGGCTCAACTACATCTTCTTCACGCTGTGCTTCCTGTGGACGCTGGCCACCTGGGCCATCTTCGGCGGCGCTCTTACACGCATGGCCACCGTGCAACTGGCCCGCAAGGAAAAGATCAGCATGGGCGAAGCGCTGCGCTTCACCCTGCAACGCTACATGTCCTACTTCACGGCCCCCTTGTTCCCGCTCATCTTCGTGCTCGTGATCGCCGTCGGGCTGATCCTCTTTGGCATCCTGCACATGATCCCGGTGCTCGGCGACATCCTCGTCGACGGCCTGGGCTGGCCGCTGGTCATCCTCGCCGGACTGCTGATGGCCGTCATCCTGGTCGGCCTGGTCGGCTGGCCCCTGATGTATGCCACCATCAGCACGGAAGGCAGCGACAGCTTCGATGCCCTCAGCCGCTCGTACAGTTACGTCTACCAGGCACCGTGGCTGTATCTGTGGAACGTGGCGGTGGCCCTGGCGTATGGCTGCGCCCTGGTGCTGTTCGTCGGTTTCATGGGTTCCTTCATGGTCTACCTGGGCAAGTGGGGCATGGAGCAAACACCCTTCATGAAGGCGGCCGACCGCGAGCCCGATTACCTGTTCATCTACGCCCCGCAGTCGTTCGGCTGGCGTGCCCTGTTGCTCGAGAACGCCCGCGTCGAGGGGCGCAGCCTCGTCATCGACGGCCAGATCGATCCCGTCAACTACGTGGACTATGTCTCGCGCCTCAACTGGTGGAACCAGGCCGGCGCCTACCTGGTTGGCTTCTGGCTCCATCTCGTCTTCCTCATGATTCTCGGCTTCAGTTACAGCTACTTCTGGGTGGCCAGCACCATCATCTACTTGTTGATGAGGCAGCGGATCGACGATACCGACCTCGACGAGGTCTATCTGGAAGAAGACGAAGGAGACGAGGTGTACAGCGCGTCGATGCCGGAGCCCGCCGAGGCCAGCGGGCCGGTCGGCTTGCAGATGGTGGATGCACCCAAGCTGCGCACGCCGGAAAAGCCGCCCGAGCCGGCTCCGACCGTGCCGCCCACCGCCGAATCCGAAGCGGAAAAGAAGCCGGAAAATCCGCCCGCCGAGGGCGCGGAAAGCTAGCAACTGTCTGTCCCCGCGACGCAGAGCGTCGGGGGGGCGTTTCCATGCAGAGCGTGGGAACTCGGTGTTTTGACAGGAGTCATGCATGGCTAGGACGGTCATTCTCTTGACGCAGCCCTGGAGCGAGCTGCCTCTGGAACAGCTGGCGCAAAAAGCGGGCGAGTGGGGCTATCAAGGGCTCGAACTCGCCTGTGCCGGCGATCACTTCGAAGTCCAGCGGGCCCAGGGCGAAGACGAGTACTGCCAGGCGCGGCTCGACCTGCTGGCGCGACACGATCTGGGCTGTCCGGTGCTGTCGACGCATCGACTCGGCCAGGCCGTGGGAGACATCGTCGCAGCCCGCCATCAGGCCGTTGTGCCCGATTATGTCTGGGGCGACGGCGACGTGGACAGCGTCCCCGAGCGGGCCGCCGAAGAGATGATGTCCGCCATCCGCGCGGCCCAGAAGCTCGGTGCCGAGGTCGCGAGCGGCTGGACCGGGTCTCCCGTCTGGCCGTTGCAATGCAGTGCAGTGCCGGCAAGCGTCGAAGATCTGCGCGCCGGTTTCGAAGAGTTCGCGCGGCGCTGGACCCCCATCCTCGATGCCTGCCGCGATGCCGGTGTGCGTTATGCCGCGCTCGTGCAGCCCGGGCAGATCGCCTTCGATCTGACCAGCGCGGAGCTGGCCCTCGAAGCGCTGGGGGGCCGCGAGGAGTTCGGTTTTGCCCTCGATCCCGGACAGCTGCACTGGCAAGGACTCGATCCGGTCGTTTTAGTTCGGCGTTTCCCCG
>JBFWSD010001217.1:0-2832 GCA_050248575.1 Gemmataceae bacterium | reverse complement strand
CAACCTGCCCGAGGGAACGGAATTGATCATTCCCGCGCCGGTGCAGACGGCGCTGGCGCGGCCCTGACGCTGCGCGACATCCTCAGCTCCCGTTTTCCCCGAATATTGCACAAACTAGCGGCCCGGAATAGAATTGCGCGCAGGGACTTATCGCGGGATCTGCCACGCGCGCTGAAATTCCGGCACGCGCAGCCATTCTTTTGCGATATTCTCATAGGATGGACCGGATGCCGGTCCCAAGTGAAGCATCCCCGCTGCCTCCTAGGGCTCCGGGAGAGGAGTAACACAGTGCAAATCAAAATCTCTGCGCGACACGGGCACCTCAACGAGGAAACACAAGAATTCATCCGCGAGAAAGCCGAAAAGCTGCTCCACTTCTTCTCGCGCTTGACCCAGATTGAGGTCACGGTCGACCTGCAGAACGAGGTGAAGCAGGTTGAATTCCTGGTGTCGGCCGAGCACAAGCACGACTTCGTGGCCCACGAAAAGAACACCGATCTGCTGGCGGCCGTCGATCTGGTCATCGACAAGCTCGAAGCCCAGCTGCGGAAATACAAGGAGAAGATCCAGGATCATCGTCGCAATCTGTCGACGGGCGAACTGGCCAGTGGTGCGCCGTCAACCGAGGAGAGCAGTCAATAACGGGCCAGGGAAGCGCGGCGGCACGCAGACGCCGGGGGTGCGACAGCCGCGCGGGCACGCAGAGGAGATCAGCATGCGCATGTCGGATTTCGTGGTTCGCGAGGCGATCGTGCCGGACATGGCCGCCACCAGCAAGGAGGGAGTCATCCGCGAGATGATCGAGAGCCTCCGCAAGGCCGGCCATTTCAAGGGCAGCGATCCCGAAGACCTGGTCAAGGCCGTGATGAAACGCGAGATGTTGGGCTCGACCGGCATCGGCCGCTGCGTGGCCATCCCGCATACCAAGCACAACTGTGTGGATCGTTTGATCGGCACGGTGGCCGTCTCGCGCGTCGGCGTACCCTTCGATGCCCTGGACGGCGAGCCGGTGCATGTCTTCGTCTTGCTGATTTCGCCTCAAGATCGTCCGGGGGACCATCTGCGGGCCCTCGAAAATGTGTCGCGCAGTCTGCGCGACGACGGCTTCGTCCGCTCGCTGCGGCAAGCCACCACCAGCGATGCCATCTGGGACCTGCTCGACGAGGGCAGCCAATCAGGATCGTGAACCGGCGCCAGACTACGCACGGGTCGGGCGAGCGGCGGGTCGAGCCCTCACCCTTCCCTTACACGACAAGGAAGAGTGGAGAACGCGAGTATACCCGAGCGGCAACTCGCACTTGCGGCAGGCTGATCATGAGTGAAGGCACGCTACGACGCCGGGTCACCATCACGAATCCACAAGGATTCCACATGCGGCCGCAGAGCGTCTTTGTGCAGAAGGCCAAGCAGTTCGTTTCCAAGGTCACCCTGGTTCGCGACGACCAGCGTGTCGACGGCAAGCGCCAGTGGGAACTGATGCTGCTGGCCGCGGAGCAAGGGACGGAACTGGAGCTCGAAGTGAGCGGCCCGGATGCGGAGGCTGCCCTCGACGCCCTGGCCGAGATCCTTGAATCTGCCTCGGTCGATGAGCTGCCCAACTCCATTCCTTGAGCCGAGAGGAATCAAGACAAACCGCAACCTATGGAAATCAAACGCGGCATTCCTGTTTCACCCGGCGTGGCCATCGGGCCTGCCCTCATGCTCGATGCGGAATTTTTCCGTATCCCGCGCCGCGTCATCGACGCTGGGGAAACACCTGCCGAGGGCGAGCGGCTGCGCAAGGCGCTTGCGGCCGCCGCCACCGAAGCTCGCGAAAAGGAACAGGCGGTCAACGAGCAGATCGGCCCGCAGATCGGCGCCATCTTCTCTGCCCATGCCAACATGATCGAGGACCCCATCCTGGCCAGCGAGATCGAAGAACTGATCCGCACGCAGCGCTTCACCGCCGAGTACGCCGTTTCCAGCGTGATGCGGCAATACGTCAAGAAGTTCGAAAGTATCGACCGCCGCATGACCGCTTCGCGGATTGCCGACCTGCTCGACATCGAGAAGCGGGTGCTGCGCAATCTGCTCGGGCAACGCCGCGAACAGCTGCAACATCTGAAAGAGCCCGTCATCGTGCTGGCGCACGACCTGACGCCGAGCGAGACGGCCACCCTCGACACCAACAAGGTCTACGCCTTCGCCACCGAGGCGGGCGGCCGCGCCAGCCACACCGCGATCATCGCCGGTGCTCTCGAGATCCCCGCCGTCGTCGGTCTGGGCCGCTTCGTCACCGACGTCTCCGGCGGCGACCTGGTCATTGTCGACGGCAACCACGGCGTGCTCATTCTCAACCCCGATGCCGAGACGCTCGAACGCTACAAGCAGCAGCAGACTACCTTCCGTTCGTTCGAGAGCCGGCTGGAAGAGCTGCGCGACCTGCCCGCAGAGACGCGCGACGGGGCTCGCATCCAGTTGCTGGGAAACATCGAATTTCCCCACGAGACCGATCACTGCCTGGAACGAGGCGCGGACGGCGTCGGCCTCTATCGCACCGAGTTTCTCTACCTGGGCCGTCAGTCCGACCCCACCGAGGAAGACCACCTGGAAGCCTATTTGCAGGTGGTGCAGTCGATGGGGAACCGGCCCGTGGTCATCCGCACACTCGACCTGGGTGCGGACAAGTTTGCCACCGAGCACCAGGAAGAACGCAACCCATTCCTCGGGCTGCGCAGCGTCCGGCTCTGCCTGCAGAATTTGACCTTGTTCAAAACGCAATTGCGTGCGATTCTAAGGGCTAGTGCTTCCGGCGACGTGCGGATCATGTTCCCCATGGTCAGCACTATCCTG
>JBFWSD010001216.1:0-2834 GCA_050248575.1 Gemmataceae bacterium | reverse complement strand
GCAGTGATTCGGCGTTCTTGTATTTTTCGCGTACCGAGACTGGTTCTTTCTTCACGTCGAAGGAGTCGCGCACCTTGTTCGAACGGATGATTTCCAGCGCCTGGGCCGAGTACTTGTCCAGCCCGGCCGCATCACCGTGCAGATCGTCGATGCGGCGATTCAGGCTGTCGAAGCTCTCGAGCAGCCCTTTGCGGTCTTCCAGGTTTGCCGACGACATCTTGTTTTGCAGATTGCTCAGCCCCTCCTGGCTGGGTCGGAAGGGCCGATGCGCCGTGCCGGCGTAAGTAGGTTCTTCCCTCAACCCGGGCCCACCGAAAGAAACGAACGAAGGAAGGCCGGCCCGGTGGTTCCCCTGAAAGTAGCTGGTAACTGCACCGAACACGGGACGGCGTTCATTTTCGGGGTGCCCGCTCATGATGACCCAAGAGCTGTGCGTGTCGGCCAGCTGCAGCCCGTTGACAATGCTGAACTTGTCGGCCAGCTGGGCCTGCTTCGGCATCAGCTCGCAGAGGTTCAGGCCCGGCACCTTCGTCGCGATCGGTTTGAAGTCGCCGCGGATCTCCACTGGCGCGTCAGGCTTCATGTCGTACGAATCGAGATGGCTTTGCCCGCCGTAGAGATAGGCGAAGATTACCGACTTGCTTCTGCCGGATGCCACGGTGCCACGGGCCTGGCCGCGCAAAAGTTCGGCCAGCGTGAGGCTGGCCCCACCCAGAGCGCCGACGCGGAGAAATTCACGACGCGAATAGCCATCACACGTGCGGGGCAGCGACTTTCCAGAGAATGTGAGCATGGCGGGTCCTTTCCGGGCAACACCGGTTGGGTAGGCTTGTGGCGGGTGTGAATGCGTCAAGGCAGGCTGCGAGCTTTGCGGGCGAACCAGCTTTCACTACTCCACGACACGGGCCGCCCAGAACTTAGCAATCCCTTTTTTCTTTTCTGCGAGAGAGGAAACTTCGTTCTGTCAAGGAACGAGTGCTTCCGAATGCGGCGGATCGAGGCGGGCAGACAGCGTCTCCGGCTGGATCTTGCGTGCGCTGACCTTGTCCCGGATGTCGTCGCTGATGTCCCAGAGGCGGACGTAGCGTTCCCATCCGGCCGTGGCCAGGGTACGGCCGTCCGGCGAAAAAGAGAGTGCAAAGATGGCCAGGCTGTGCCCACGGAAGGTGGCGATCTCGCGGCGCTCGGACACGTCCCACAGCGTGGCATGGCCCTCGTGGGCAGTCGCCAGCATGCGGCTATCGGGCGAAAAGGCCAGCGCGTAACAGCGACGGAATAGCCCGGGAAAATCCCCGGCGGGCTTGCCGGTCCGTGCATCCCAGAGTTTCAGTGTGCCGTTGTTGCCCGCGCCAGCAAGCCAGCGGCCGTCGGGGGAGAAGGCAATCACGCGCACGTTTCCGCTAACAGCCAGCCGCAGTCTCTTTTGTCGCGTAGTCAAATCCCAGATCGTGGCACCGTTCGCATCGGCAGAAGCGAGCGCCTGGCCATCCGGGGCAAAGGCCACGGCGACGACGGGCTGTTCCTGGCTCGCAAGGGTGAGACGCGGTTTCCAGCCATCGGTGTCGTAGACCTTGATGGCGTAGCCCGCGCGTTTCTCAACCACGGCGAGGCTCTTGCTGTCGGGCGAAAACGCCAGTCCGCCCGCGATACTGCGGAACTGGAGGTGTCCGGCACTCACGAGCAACTTGCCATCCGGGCCAATCGACTTCGGATCGATGTCGATGGCGAAATTCTCCAGGCTCGTGCGCATATGACCGATGGCCACATCGCGAATTTTCACGCGACCGTCGCTGCCCGCGGCCGCCAGCAGCGTGCCATCAGGCGATATTGCCACAGCCCGTATGTACCGGTCGGAGGCAGCGCGAAAATGCACTGGCACGACGCGCTTGCCGAACTGGTAGGATTCGAGCCAGCCGTTCGCGGTGGCCGTGACCAGGCGACCGTCGGTAGTGTAAGCCGCCCCGATCAACGGCTCGCCGCGGCTGACCAGGAGCGTCCGCGGCTTGGTGACCTGTGCGGGCAGCGGAACCGGTTTCAAGTCGGTGTTGCCTGCATCCGCCACAACAAATGTCCCGGAAGGCACCGCGACGCTTTGCTGATCGCGTTTGCGAGTCACGAGCAGCTGCCCTTCTTCCAGTTCGATGCGTGTGGAACCGCCGACGGCCAAAGAGCGAAAACGCGTGCCTACCACGCGGGCCACGGCCTCGGGAGTACTCAAGATCAACGGATACCCTTCGGGTTGCGGCGTCACCTCCGCTTGCAACTCGCCTTGCTCGAGAAAGATCTGTTTCCCGCCAGGCTCTCCCTGATCGCTGGACAGCAGACGCACGACCGTGTCGGTGCTCAGCTCGAACCTGGAGCGGTCACGAAAACGCAGCACGACCATGCTCCCGGCGCGGCCCGTTTTCAGTTTCGCGCCCGGCAGAAGGACGCCCCCTTTTTCGGCCCGAACTTCACCGTTGTCCGTGGTGATGAACACGTCTCCCTGCACCTCTTCAAGCTGAGCCAGCAGATCGGCCTGGCTGGGAGGCGGCGCGGAACGGTAGTTCCAGAGAAGGAATACGCCAACCAGAAGAGATGCCGCCACCAGGGCAGCCCACCGGAACGGCTTCTGCCGTAGGAGCTGCGCCGACCAGGCGGGCCAACCCTTGACTGCCCGCGGTAGACGCAACACCGTCTGTTCATCTTCCAGGGCGAGTAGTCGGCCCTGTGCCTCGGCGAGGAGCTCACCAATCATCGCATGCTGTTGCGTGTATTCCCAGAAACGACGCCGCGCCGCGGCCGAGTGCAGTAGCGCCTCTTGTAGCTCGGCGCGTTGGGTCTCTTGCAGGTTG